>CANKWX010000017.1 GCA_947487165.1 Burkholderiales bacterium | reverse complement strand
GGCCCGGTGCTGATCGAGCAGTTCGTCAACACCTGGTGGATCGAATTCGGCAGCACAAAGCTTGCCGGCCTGTGCAAGCTCATCATGGCGGAGGCCGGCAATTTCCCTGAAGTGGCCAGCTTTTTTCACGACGAAGTGATTCAACCCAACAACGCACTGGTCGCGAGCCTGATCCGGCGCGGCATCGAACGCGGCGAGTTCCGGCAGGTCGACGCCGAGGCCACCGCACACGTCCTGATTTCGCCGCTGGTGCTCAAGGCGATCTGGGCCCACTCCTTTGAGCGCAGCGGCTTTCTGGCCGAGTCGATCGACCCGCAACGACTGCTCGCCACCCACATACAACTCATTCAAGCTGCCCTGCTGCCCCCCAATCGATGAATCGCAACGGTGTCTCGCGTGTTGTCCTCGTCCTCGTCCTGGCGGCATTGCTGGCCGCCGGCGGCTGGTTCTACAAGATGCGCGCTGCGCGTACTGTCGCAGCCGCAGAGTCATCGCAAACGACCGGCTCCAAGCCCGGTATCGAAGCGCGCGCGCCAGGCGTCACGGTCGCAAGCGAGGTGGAGTTTTCTGCCAACGACCTCTACACGCTTGCACCGCAAGGCCTTACCCGCAGCATTCCGCTGACCGGCACGCTGCGTCCGGTCAATCAGACCGTGGTCAAGACCAAGGTGCAGGGTGAACTGCGCGAACTCACGGTTCGAGAGGGCACAAGCGTGCGACGCGGGCAGTTGCTCGGGCGGATCGACCTCACCGAGTATGAGGTGCGGGTCAAGGAGCGCGAGGCGCAGCTCAAGTCGGCCACGTCGCAGGTCGACCAGACCTTGCGCACGCTCGAGAACACCCGCCAGCTGCAAGAAAAAAATTTCGTTTCACAAAGCGCCCTCGATGCTTCCCGATCCGGCTGGGAGGTCGCCGTCGGTAATCGCGATGCCGCGGCCGCGCAACTGACTCTTGCACGCAAGTCGCTTGCCGACGCGGTGCTGGTTGCGCCAATCGACGGCGTGGTCGCCGAGCGCTTTGCGCAGCCAGGCGAAAAGCTTCCGATCGACGGCCGTGTACTGTCGATCGTTGACCTCTCGAAAATGGAGATCGAAGCGCCGGTGCCGGCCGCCGAGATCGGTAGCGTCAAGATCGGCCAGTCGGTTGATTTGCGCATCGAAGGCGTCAGTGCCCGCCAGATCGGGCAGATCGTCCGGATTGCGCCGACGACCCAGGCGGGCACGCGCTCGGTGCCGGTCTACATTGCGCTGGACAATCGCGACCCGTCGGTTCGGGCGGGGCTCTTTGCTCAGGGCGTGCTGGCCATCGAAAGACGCAACGGCGTACTCGCCATCCCGAGCGGCGCAGTGCGCGACGCGGGGGCGCGCACCTTCGTCTATGCGATCGAAGGCGACAAGCTGATTGAGCGCGACATCAAGCTCGGCCTTCGCGACGAAACCGGCGCCGATGGCTCACGCATCGAGGTGGTATCGGGGCTGAATGCCGGTGATCGCATTGTCGCCACCAACCTGGGCAGTTTGCGGGCGGGATCGACCGTACGCGTCGTGAGCCCGGCGGCTGGGCCGAAGCCCGTCGGCGCAAGCCCGGCGGGCGCAGCGGTCACCCCCCAAACCAGCATGCAACGCTGATATCCGGGCCTGATCGCCATGTGGTTAACACGGATTTCTGTCGGCAACCCGGTCCTGGCGACCATGATGATGCTCGCCTTCGTGGTGCTGGGCGTGTTCTCGTACCGGCTGTTGCCGGTCGACCAGTTCCCCGACATCAGCTTTCCGAATGTGGTGGTCTCAACCGAGTACCCGGGCGCCTCACCCGAGATTGTGGAGAGCGACGTCACCCGCAAGATCGAGGAGCAGGTCAACACCATCAGCGGCATCAACAAGGTGTCCTCGCGTTCCTACGAGGGCACCTCGGTGGTGATCGTCGAGTTCGACCTGGCCACCGACCCGGCGAAAGCGGCGCAGGACGTGCGCGAAAAGATCGCGCTGATCAAGGCCGGCTTCAAGAAAGAAGTCAAGGAGCCCACCGTCGCGCGATTCAACCCCGATGATTTCCCGGTGATTTCGCTTGCGGTGCTCTCACCCAGCCGCGATGCCCGCGAACTCACCACGCTGGCCAATCAGGTCGTCAAACGGCGTCTGGAAAATGCGCATGGCGTTGGCCGCGTGACGGTGGTGGGAGGCGTCAATCGCGAAGTGCAGATCGTGCTGCGGCCGGCCGAAATGGAGGCGCTGAAGATCGGCGTCGATCAGGTGCTCAACAGCGTTCGCAGCGAAAACCAGGAGCTGCCCGCCGGAACAGTCCTCACCCGCGACCGCGAGCAGGCAGTGCAGGTGCGGGGCCGGCTGAAATCGGTCGCCGACTTTGAGCGCATCGTCGTGGCGCGTCGCGGCGGGCAGCCGGTCTATCTGTCACAGGTGGCCCGGGTGGTCGACGGTCAGGAAGACCGCGAGTCGATGGCAATGGTCGATGGCCAGCGGGCGATCTCGCTCGACGTCATCAAATCGCAGGGCGAAAATACCATCGCGGTGGTCAATGAGGTCAGGAAGCTGGCCGATGATCTCAAGCGACAGCTGCCACCCGATGTGACCCTCACGGTGGTACGCGATCAGTCGACCTCGATCCGCAATCAGGTCGCGGGCGTACAGCGCAACATCATCGAAGGCGCAGTGCTCACCGTGATCATCGTGTTCCTGTTTTTGTCGTCATGGCGCTCGACCATCATCACCGGCCTCACGCTGCCGATCTCGCTGACCGGCACCTTCCTGGTCATGTATGCCATGGGCTTTACCATCAACGTGGTGACGCTGCTGGCGCTGTCGATTTGCGTCGGTCTGCTGATCGACGATGCGATCGTGGTGCGCGAAAACATCGTGCGGCACCAGGCCATGGGCAAGCATCACCGCGAAGCGGCGCTCGACGGCACCGCCGAGATCGGGCTGGCGGTGATGGCCACCACCTTCACCATCGTGGCGGTGTTTCTGCCGGTCGGCTTCATGGGCGGCATCATCGGGAAGTTCTTCAAGCAGTTCGGGGTGACGGTTGCATTTGCGGTGCTGCTGTCGATGTTCATCAGCTTCACCCTTGATCCGATGCTCTCGGCGGTATGGCCCGACCCCGACGCCGCGGGTGCTCGCGGCAAGGCCCCGATCGCGCGCGCATTGAGGGCCTTCGAGCGCTGGATGGCCGCACTCGAACGCGGCTATGTGGCGGTGCTGCGCTGGGGCCTGTCGCATCGCTGGCTCACGCTTGGCGGTGCGGTGCTCAGCTTTGTGGCGGCGCTTTCGCTTGGCAAGCTCATCGGCTCGGAGTTTGTGCCGCAGGCCGACAACAACGAACTCTTCGTCCAGCTCTATACGCCGGTCGGCTCCTCGCTCGAACTGACTGCCGAAAAGACCCGTCTGGCCGAAGCCGCGCTGCGCGAGTTTCCGGAGGCGCTTTTTACTTACGCCACCATCAATACCGGCCTGGCGCAGGGCAAGAACTATTCGTCGATTTATGTGCGCCTCAAAAACCGCGAAGACCGCACCCGCAGAGTGCAGCAGATGATGACGCCGGCGCGTGAGCGACTGGCCCGGATCGCCGGGATCACCGTGACCAACCTGGGTGTGCCGAGCAGCTTTGGCGGCAAGCAGATCGACATCAGCGTGCAGGGTCCGGACCAAAAGCAGCTCGAAGCCTTGGCGGCTCGTGCGCTGGACGACATTCGCAGCGTGCCGGGGGTGGTCGACCTCGACACCAGCTCCAAGCCTTCCAAGCCGGTTGTGGCGGTCAACCTCGACCGCAATCTGGCCTCCGATCTCGGCGTGAGCGTGGCTCAGGTGGGCAGCACCCTGCGGCCCCTGCTCGCCGGTGAGGTCGCCGGCACCTGGAAAGGGCCGGACGACGAAACCTACGATGTGCGCCTGCGTCTGCCGCTCGAAGGCCGCAATGACATTGAAGACCTCGGTCGACTCAGCGTCGCGTCGCTCAGGCTCGATGCCGATGGCGCGCCTCGAATGGTGCCGCTGCGCCAGATCGCCAGCCTGGTGCAGGATCTCGGTCCGACCCAGGTCAACCGCAAGAACCTGACCCGCGAGATCGCGATCACGGCCAATGTCTCGGGCGCGCCCCCCGGCACAGTCGGGCTCGAGATCCAGCGTCGGCTCAAGGCATTGCCCTTGCCGCCAGGTTATGCCTTCGTGACCGGCGGTGCCACCAAGGACATGCAGGAGAGCTTCGGATTTGCATTGCAGGCACTGCTGCTGGCGGTGACCTTTATCTACATGATCCTCGCCTCGCAGTTCCGCAGTTTCCTGCAACCGGTCGCGATCATGGCCTCGTTGCCGCTGTCGCTGATCGGGGTGATGCTCGCGCTGCTGGCCTGGCGCTCGACGCTCAATATGTTCTCGGTCATCGGTTTCATCATGCTGATGGGCCTGGTGACCAAGAATGCGATCCTGTTGATCGACTTTGCCAATCAGCAGCGGGCACGCGGCGTCGAACGCTCACAGGCCCTGCTCGATGCGGCAGCCATCCGCCTGCGTCCGATCCTGATGACCACGCTGGCAATGGTGTTCGGCATGCTTCCTCTGGCCTTTTCGACCAGCGAAGGCTCGGAGCAGCGGGCGGGCATGGGGCATGCAGTGATCGGCGGCGTGATCGCCTCAACCTTGCTGACCCTGCTGGTGGTGCCTGTGCTCTACACCCTCTTTGACGAACTCAGCCTGCGTTTTACCAGCCGACGCAAGGCGCAACCGTTAGAATCCGGCGTCGACCCCCTGGCCTGAATGAGAATCCCAATGGACTTCGAGCGCGCCCGTTTCAACATGATCGAGCAACAGATACGGCCCTGGAATGTCCTGGATCAGGATGTGCTGGACCTGCTGTCGGTGGTGCGACGCGAAGATTTCGTGCCGCCGGCCTACCGCAACATGGCCTTTGCCGACCTCGATCTGCCGCTCACCGTGGGCGGCCGGGCAAGTGGCGAAACCATGATGTCGCCCAAGATCGAGGCGCGCCTGCTGCAGGAGCTGCGGGTGCGCCGCAGCGACTCGGTGCTCGAAATCGGCGCGGGCTCGGGCTATATGGCCGCCCTGCTCGCCTATCGGGCCAGGCATGTCGACTCGCTCGAGATCGATGCTGAGCTCGCACGTTTTGCAAGCGACAACGTGGCACGCGCCGCGATCGCCAACCTCACGATCCGCGAGGCCGACGGCTCCAAGGGCCTTGCCGACTTGCCCACTTACGATGTGATCCTGCTTTCGGGCTCAGTACCCTTCGTGCCCGATGAACTGGTCGATCGGCTCAACCCCGGCGGCCGTTTGGCGGCCATCGTAGGCAAGATGCCGGTCATGCAGGCTCTGATCATGACTCGTGGTGCAGTCGACGGCTCGACCACCGAGGTGCTCTTCGAGACCGTTGCCAAACCGCTTCGCGGGTTCCGTGCCCGTGAAACTTTCACGTTCTGACGCCAGCCCAGCCCCTCCAGACCATGCAAGAACTCAGTCCTGACTCCCTCGCCGCGTGGCTCGCCGATGCGACACGCCCTGCCCCGCAACTGCTCGATGTGCGTGAAGACTGGGAAGTGGCCACCTGCGCCATCAAAGGCTCAATCGCCATCCCGATGGGCCAGATCACCGAGCGCACGAACGAGCTCGACCCCGAACGGCCGGTGGTGTGCTACTGCCATCACGGCATGCGCAGCCTGCAGGTCGGCCTGTTTCTCGAACATCAGGGATTCGGGCAGGTGCTGAACCTCGACGGCGGTATTGACGCCTGGGCCCGGATCGTCGACCCGTCCTGCCCGACCTATTGAACGACTGGAGCTCCCAGATGCCCCGCAGCCTTATTGCCCTGGCCATTGCCTCAGCCTTCGGCTTCTCAGCAGGCCCTGCGCATGCGCTCGACCTGCTCGAGGCGGTCAGGACCGCCGCCGCAATCGACCCGGTGGTTGCCTCCGCTCAGGCTCAGTTGCAGGCCAGCCGTGAACGCATCAACCAGGCCAATGCCCTGTTGCTGCCCAATATCAGCGCGACGTCCAACGCCGGCCTCAACGTCGTCGACAACAACTGGACCGCCCCGCCGGAAAGACGCCGATTCGATTCGCAGTCACTCAACCTGATCGGCACGCAGCCGCTGTTTCGGCCGATTTATCGCGAGACGCTCAAGCAGAGCGAGCTGTCGACTCAGGTCTACGAGGCGCAACTCGCGGCCGCCAGACAGGACCTGATCCTGCGGGTGGCACAGGCCTATTTCGACGTCCTGTCGGCGCAGGACGCACTGACCGTGGTGAGGGCGCAAAAGCAGGCTTTCTCCGAGCAGTTTGCGTCGGCCAAGCGCAATTTCGAGGTCGGCACTGCAACGATCACTGACCAGCAGGAAGCCCAGTCGCGTCTTGATCTGACCCGCTCGCAGGAGGTCGCCTTCGAGAACGACCTGCAGGTCAAGCGCGCACTGCTCGCGCAGTTGCTTGGCAGGCCGGTCGACGAACTCAACACCTTGAAGACCAATGTCGACATCACCCCGCCGCAAGCCGCTCGCGAAAATGAGTGGGCGGCGGTTGCGCGCGCTCAGAATCTTCAGGTGCTGCAGGCCGAACTGCAGGCCGAGATTGCCAAGCGCGAGATCGAGAAGCAGCGCTACGGCCATTACCCGACGGTTGACCTGGCGCTGCAAACAGGTGCCGGTCGAAGCACTGCGGGCCAGACTTCCCCAGCGGCGGTCGGCGCCAAGAACTATTTCGGACAGGCGCAACTGCAGTTTGCCCTGCCGATCTACAGCGGCGGCTCGGTCGATTCGAAAGTGCGCGAGGCCATCGCCCTGCAAAGCAGCTCCGAGTCGAACCTCGAGACATCACGACGCACCGCCGAACAAAGTGCGAGGCAGACCTTCCTCGGCGTCAAGAGCGGCCTCGAGCAGGTACGGGCCCTGACCGCGGCCGAGCGCTCGAGCCAATTGGCACTGGAGTCGAACCAGCTCGGTTATCAGGTCGGCGTGCGTATCAACATCGACGTGCTCAATGCGGCGCAGCAGCTCTTTTCGACCCAGCGTGACCTGGCCTTTGCCCGCTATGGCGTGGTGCTCAATTCGCTCAAACTGCTTGGCACAGCCGGCGACCTGACCGAACAGGAGGTCTTGCGTGTCAATGCCCTGCTCGAGCCGCCGCGCACACCGCCGCCGAAGATCACGCCGGAAGACACCCGGCCGGTGATGAGCGGCGATCCACTGATGCAGGATGGCGGCGGCAAACCTTCGGGGCCACCGGCCGCGGCCAATGCCAATCGCGCGCCGCCGACCGATCGCGGCGGGCGTGCCGCGCAGCCAACAGCGCCAGCTGTGAGCTCAGGCGCGCGCGTGTTGCCACCGCCACCGGTGATCGCGCCGGCGACGCCGGCAACGTCGCGCTGAGCCCTGCATCGGGATTGCGACCGTCGCTGTGACGGCTCACTGGCCTTAAGCCAGTGATGTCGCCATGAGCGGCGCAAGTGCCGCGACCGTTCGCTCGGTGGCACCGCGATGCCGACTCGCGAAGTCAGTGCCGGCTTCGGCCATGGCCTGCTTGCGTGCGGGGTCTGACAGGATGGACAGGCCGGTGGCGATCGCATCATCAGCATCAGTCACCGACGCTGCCGCACCGGCCTCAAGCGCCTGAGCCGCGGCCTGCTCAAAGTTGAAAGTGCTCGGCCCGATCAGCACCGGGCAGCCGGCCGCACACGCCTCGATCAGATTTTGCGAACCGAAGGGCAGCAAGGAGCCGCCGATGATGGCGCAGTCGGCCAGTCCATACCAGGCATCCATCTCGCCCATCGAGTCGCCGATCAGCAGGTCGATCGATGAGGCATCGAAGCCGGGATCGTCGAGGTCGGCGCGCCGGGCCACGACAAAGCCTGCGGCCTGCGCGGCGCGGGTCACGGCCTCGAAACGCTGGGGATGGCGGGGAACGATCAGCAGAAGGGGATGCTCGGTGGGTTCGGTGGGTTCGATCGATGAGCCCTTCGATGCGGACTGAGAGACCGGTCGAGATGCGGTTACCGACGGGGCCACCTGCCCCTGCGCCCGCCAGGCCTGCCAGATCAGCGCCTCTTCACCGTCGCGCGTGCTGGCCGCCAGCAGCACCGGTCGGCCGATCAGGCTGCGCCAGGCACGCCCGCGCGCCATCAGTGCGGCATTCGGGGCATTGTCGAATTTGAGATTGCCGGTGACCGCATCAGCCACACGACCGAACTGCGCGATTCGCTCGGCATCACCCGACGACTGCGCCAGCACCAGCGAAAGCCTGCGGGCGGCAGGCTCAATCAGCGACCGCTGACGCAAGCCCCGCTTGAGCGAACGCGGCGACAGCCGGGCGTTGATCAGCGCCATCGGCACGGCCTCAGCGTCGGCCGCCGCCATCAGGTTGGGCCACAGCTCGGTCTCCATCAGCAAGCCAATGGCCGGGCGCCAGGCGCGCAGAAAGCGGCCGGGGGCACCGGCATAGTCATAGGGCAGATAGGCCTGCATGAAACGATCGCCGAGTTCTTTGGAAAAAAGATCGGCAGCGGTCTCACGACCGGTCGGCGTCATGCAGGTCATCAGGATGCGGGTGTTCGGGTAGCGCGCAGCGAGCGCGCGCACCAGCGGCTGCGCGGCACGCGATTCGCCGACCGAGACCGCGTGAATCCAGATCAGGGGGCGAGGGTCGTGTTTTTTGCCGATCAGACCGAAGCGCTGCGACCAGTGCGCGAGGTAAGCCGGCTGACGAAGCGATCGCCACAGCAGATAGGCCATGACCAGCGGCGTTGCAAGCAGCCAGCCAAGGGAATAGAGACGCAGCATCAGGGGAGGGTTTGGGAGAGCGGCGCAGCAAGGGGCTAACAGCAAAACCTCAAGTATCCATCCGGCTCAGCAAAGATGAGCTGTGATCCAGATCGACACCTGCGAGCGCGCCACCGCTCCCGGCAGTCTTCAAGCGAATAGCTAGCCGAGGCGAAGTCGAATGACGACGAGCCAGCATTACTCGCAAAGATTGCTCGATCACCGCAGTCAGCATCGTCCCATTGTCACTCGCATGACGCTTGGCCTTTGCAAGCAAGTCATCGTCGATTCGGATCGTGGTTCGCATAAGGCTAAAGCATCAGCGAGCCGCATCAGAACGGCACATCCACCCCCGGCGCCACCGCGATGATCGCCGCCTTGAACGCCGCCTTGATGCGCGCAATCGCCGCCTCAGAATCGGCTTCGAATCGCGTGACCACCACCGGCGTGGTGTTCGAGGCACGCGCCAGACCGAAACCATCGGGATACTCGACCCGAACGCCGTCGATGGTGATCACCTCATCGGCGCCCTCGAACTTGGCATTGCGCTGCAGGGCCTCGACCAGCTTGAAGTTATCGCCTTCGGCGGTGTGGATGTGCAGCTCGGGCGTGGCGATTGCATCCGGCAGGGCTTCAAGCACCGCACTCGGATTGGCAGAGCGCGACAGGATCTCGAGCAGACGGGCACCGGTATACAGGCCATCGTCAAAGCCATACCAGCGGTCATTGAAGAACACATGGCCGCTCATCTCGCCGGCCAGCGGCGCGCCGGTCTCTTTCAGCTTGGCCTTGATGAGCGAATGGCCGGTGCGCCACATCAGCGGCACACCACCATGCTTGCGTACCCAGGGCGCCAGATTGCGGGTGCATTTCACGTCGTAAATGATCTGCCCGCCAGGGCGATGCGCGAGCACATCCTGCGCATACAGCATCAGTTGACGATCGGGCCAGATGATCTGGCCGGACTTGGTCACCACACCCAGCCGGTCGCCGTCGCCATCGAAGGCCAGGCCGATCTCGCAATCGGTCTCGGCCAGGCAGCGGATCAGGTCCTGGAGATTTTCGGGATGCGCCGGATCGGGGTGATGGTTGGGGAAGGTGCCATCGACCTCGGTGAAGAGCTCAGTCACTTCGCAGCCCAGCGACTTGAAGAGCTGCGGCGCAAGCGCGCCTGCCACGCCATTGCCGCAGTCGATCGCGATCTTCATCGGGCGCGAGAGCTTCACATCACCCAGGATCTTCGCGAGGTATTCACCGGTGACATCACGCTGGGTCACGCGCACCGGTGCGTTGGCATTGAGCTTGCCTGCAAACGAGGGGTCGACGATCGATCTGTAGAGATCCTGGATGCCATCGCCATAGAGCGTGCCGCCACCGAGCATCATCTTCAGGCCGTTGTATTCCGGTGGATTGTGGCTGCCCGTGACTGCGACACCCGAGCCGGTATTGGTGAGCACGGTCGCGAAATAGACCACCGGTGTGGGCACCATGCCGATGTCGATCGCCTCCACACCGGCGCTGTTGATGCCCTGCGTGAGCGCCGCAATCAGACGAGGCCCAGACAGGCGTCCATCGCGACCGACCACGATTGCGGGGATGCCCTTGGCCCTGGCCTGAAGGCCGAGTGCTGCGCCGACACCACGTGCCACCGCATCGGTGAGGGTGACCTTGGCAGGATCGCCATCGACGATGCCGCGGATGTCATAGGCTTTGAAGATCGAGGACGAGATCGAAGGGGCTGCCATGGAAGGCTCCGGTGGGTGGGGCGGGTGGGCCGCAAAACCCGCAAATTGTACAGAGCGCTGCCATGACACAGCCGTGAACAATGGCGCGGCGATGACACCGCGAACGCCTCGTGCGCCGCAGTTTCAGCGTCGCCCTTGTCCCGGTGTGGCCAGATAGTGGTCCATCGTCAGTCGCAATCCGGCATCCAGACTGACCTTCGGTTGCCAGCCCAGCGCAGCGATGCGCGCATTGTCGAGCAGCTTGCGCGGCGTGCCGTCGGGCTTGCTGGTGTCGTAGTCGATGCGCCCCTCAAAGCCGGCAAGGCGGGCAATTCGGGCGGCAAGCTGCGAGATCGGCAAGTCAGTGCCTGAGCCGATGTTGATCAGGGGTGGCTGAAAAACTTTCTGATGATCGATGCCCTTGCCAAGCAAGTCATCGAAGGCTGCGTCATCCAGGTTCATCAGAAACAGGCAGGCATCGGCCAGGTCGTCGCTGTAGAGAAACTCGCGCAAGGCGGTACCAGTGCCCCACAGGGTCACCGACTCGGCGCGGTCGCGCGCAGCTTCAGTGAAGCGACGAATGAGCGCCGGCAGCACATGCGAATTTTCAGGGCTGAAGTTGTCATTAGGACCATAGGCACTGGCCGGCATGACCGACAGAAACCGCGTGCCATGCTGACGGTTGTAGCTCCAGCACATCTCGATCCCGGCGATCTTGGCGAGTGCATAAGGCCGGTTGGTGGCCTCGAGCGGGCCGGTGAGCAGTGAGTCTTCGCGGATCGGCTGCTCGGCAAATTTCGGATAGATGCACGACGCGCCAAAGAACAGCAGCCTCGCAGCACCATGACGATGGGCAGCCGTAATGAGGTTGGTTTCGATCGCGAGATTGTCGCGAATGAAATCAGCAGGGAATTCATTGTTGGCCAGGATGCCGCCGACGCGCGCAGCAGCGATGAACACATACTCGGGTTTTTCGCGCGCGAAGAAGGCCTCGGTGGCTTGCGCGTCAGTCAGGTCGAGTTCGGCGTGAGTGCGGGTGATGAGGTGTGTGTAGCAGGCGGCGGCCAGTGCGCGGCATAAGGCGGAGCCGACCAGGCCGCTGTGGCCGGCGATGTAGATGCGGGCGTTGGGGGTCATCCGTTGAACTCTCTGAAGCGAGGCGATCAGTATCCCATGCAGATGCGCAGACCTCGGCCCCACTTCGAGTGCCTGAGTGTGTCGACAACACAGATCATCGAAACCGGTCGCCACTTCCCTACCAGTCATTGCGTACAGGTCCGGCTGTGACGATCAACCGCCCTTTCCGGCCCAGCCGATCTCGGTCGGCTTCTGTAGCGATTCACCGCCGAATCGCGCCGTTTGCGTTACACTCACCCGCATTGATGCCGGCGTAATACTTCAGGCATCTGCCGCAGACTGTCTTAAGTTCTGCCCAAACCAATTGCCCAGCGGATAGCCACGCGGACCTTGGTCAGTTGCGTTAATCAACCAACCACAGCAAGCACCTTGATGACTAACCAGTTCGAATTGAAACGCGTCCTCGTGACTGGGGGGGCTGGCTTCATCGGATCGCACCTTTGCGAACGGCTTCTTGACCAAGGCCACGAGGTTCTGTGCGTTGACAACTTCTACACTGGGCGCCGCTCGAATGTCGCACACCTGCTAGCCAGACCAAAATTCGAACTGCTGCGTCATGACGTGACTTTCCCGCTGTATGTCGAGGTCGACGAAATCTACAACCTCGCCTGTCCTGCTTCACCCATTCACTACCAGTTTGACCCGGTCCAGACCACCAAAACGAGTGTGCACGGCGCAATCAATATGCTTGGGCTGGCCAAACGCGTAAAGGCCAAAATCCTGCAGGCGTCGACAAGCGAAGTCTACGGCGATCCCGCGATGCATCCGCAGCGTGAGAGTTACTGGGGCAATGTCAACCCGGTCGGGATTCGATCGTGCTACGACGAGGGAAAGCGCTGCGCGGAAACACTGTTCTTCGACTACCACCGGCAGCACAACCTCAGAATAAAGGTCGCACGGATCTTCAACACTTATGGACCGAGGATGCACCCGAACGATGGCAGAGTGGTATCGAATTTCATCGTGCAGGCACTTCGAGGCGAGGACATCACAATCTATGGCCAAGGTCAGCAGACACGCTCATTTTGCTACGTTGACGACTTGGTCGAAGGACTGATGCGTTTGATGGCGACTGACGATGACTTCACCGGCCCGGTCAATATTGGTAATCCCGGGGAGTTCTCGATTCGCGAGCTCGCCGAAAAAGTGTTGGCCATGACGCATTCGAGTTCGCAACTGGTGTTCCGGCCGCTGCCTTCCGATGACCCGGTCAGGCGCTGCCCCGATATTTCCCTTGCTCAGTCCCGACTTGGATGGTCGCCAACCGTGCAGCTTGAAACCGGGCTCGGTCGAACGATTGATTACTTTACTCAGGCCATTGCCTGATGCGTGGAAACCCAACCTACTTAACCATCATCCCGGCGCGCGCCGGCTCAAAGGGTGTTCCAGGCAAAAATATCCGGTCAATTGCAGGCCGTCCTCTTATCGATTGGTCGATTGGTCAATCCATCGCTTGCCCGCGTATTGCGCGAACAATCGTCTCGACCGACAGCGAGGAGATTGCGCGCATAGCGCGAGAGGCAGGCGCAGAAGTGCCTTGGCTGAGGTCGAAAGAACTGGCGCAAGATACGACGGCTACAGAGCCGGTGCTGATCGAGGTGATACGACGGCTGCAAGATGAAGGGTTCTCGCCCGATGTCGTCGTATTGTTGCAGCCTACATCCCCATTGCGGCACCCAGGGGCGCTGGATCGGGCCATCGAGACCTTTGAGCGCATCGGCGCCGATTCCCTCTTGAGCACTTGCGAGAGCCATTCGTTCTTCTGGCAGGACGAAAAAAATCCTCGCGCGACATATGACTATCTGAACAGGCCTCGGCGTCAGGATATCCGGCAGGAGGACAGACGCTTTCGCGAGAACGGATCAATCTACCTGACGAAAACTGAGCTCCTTCTGAAAACAGGAAATCGACTGGGAGGCCGAATCGCGATGCAGGTGATGTCCGAGGAGGAAAGCTGGGAAATTGATTCACTCGTTGATTTTGCCATTGTCGAAACATTGATGAAGGAGGCCTTCGCGCAATGATCATCGACCGCTCCATAGCGAAATACGCGGTCTTCACCGAAGAGTCGCTGTTAACGGCACTGCGCAAGATCAGTGAGAACAAGGGCAGCATCCTTGTCGCAATCACTGACAGTGGCATCGTTGAAGGGGTACTGACCGACGGCGATTTCCGTCGTTGGCTCGTTGAGCAATCCGACATCGATCTCAACCAGCCTGTATCGGCAGTCATGAACAGGACCTTTGTTGTCTGTTCGGAACACGAGCCTGCCGAGCGTATCGAAGAGCGACTGTCCGATCGCATTGCCTTCGTTCCGCTGGTGGACCGCCAAAACCGACTCGTGGGCGTCGCTAGCCGCCGGTCGGCACGACTGCAGATCGGAGAGTTCAGTATCGACGCCGAGTCACCGGCATTCGTGATTGCGGAGATTGGCAACAATCACAATGGAAATCTCGAGCTCGCGATGCGTCTGGTTGATGAGGCAGTCGCCGCCGGCGCGAACTGCGCGAAATTCCAGATGCGGCGGATGGAAGCGCTTTATAGCAATGCTGGAGACGCGGACGATGCGTCTGCAGACCTCGGCGCTCAGTACACCTTGGACCTGCTCGCACGATTCCAGCTCAGTGATGAGCAAATGTTTGCAGCCTTCGACCACTGCAAAGCCCGGGGCATATTGCCGCTGTGTACGCCCTGGGATAAGGCAAGCCTTGTGGCTCTCGAAGAATATGGCATGGCCGCTTATAAAGTCGCGTCTGCCGACCTGACCAACCACGAACTCATTGAAGCGCTTGCTGCAACACGCAAGCCACTTATCGTCTCCACCGGCATGTCCACCGAAGCCGAAATTCGCGATTCGGTTCAGCTGCTCAAGCGATTGAAAGCACAGTACGTGCTGCTTCATGTCAATTCGACTTACCCCGCGCCGTTCAAAGACATCCACCTGAAGTACATGGCACGGCTCGAGAAGATCGGCGAATGCCCTGTCGGCTATTCAGGTCATGAGCGTGGCATCTCGGTGCCTATTGCCGCGGTCGCACGCGGCGCGAAGGTCATTGAGAAGCACCTCACGATCGACAGATCAATGGAAGGTAACGATCATCGGGTGAGCCTGCTTCCTGCCGAGTTTGCCGCGATGGTACAAGGCATTCGCGAGGTGGAAGAGGCACTTGGCTCTGTCGATGAAAGACGGATCACCCAAGGCGAACTAATGAACCGGGAGGTTCTGGGCAAGAGCCTTGTCGCAGGACGGGCAATCGAAGTTGGCGAGACGATCGTAGAGGAAGCCATCTCGGTCCGCAGTCCTGGCCAAGGCTTATCTCCCTACCGAAAACATGCACTTATCGGCCGGCGAGCGACTCGTGCGTTCGCACAGGGCGACGTGTTCTTTCCTTCAGATCTGGAAGATGGCAGCTCGGCGGCGCGCCACTACCGATTTAACAGGCCATTCGGAATCCCGGTTCGTCACCACGACTTACGCCGGATGTTGCCGATGTCCAACTTTGACATGGTCGAGTTTCACCTGTCCTATAAAGATCTGGATGTGGACCCAGGCCGGTTCCTGGAAGAGCGCTACGACCTCGACTTCGTGGTTCACGCACCGGAGTTATTCGCTGGCGACCATGTCCTGGACCTGTGCGCCGATGACCTGTCCTATCGCCGACGATCGATTGACGAATTGCAGCGAGTCGTCGATGTCACGCGCGCCTTGAAGCCGCGCTTTTCTAAGGCGCCGCGACCACTGATCGTCATCAACGCTGGTGGATTCAGCATGGATGGGCCGCTGCCGGTCTCGCAACGCTCCGCTCTCTACGAGCGAATCGCGGAGTCGCTCAGTCAGATAGACACAGCAGGCGTCGAGATCATCCCGCAAACCATGCCCCCCTTCCCCTGGCACTTCGGCGGGCAGCGCTTCCACAACCTTTTTGTGGATGCAGGGGATATTGCCGCCTTCTGCACGCGCTATGGATACAGGGTCTGCCTGGATGTTTCCCATTCCAGTCTCGCCTGCAACCACATGCACCTTTCTTTCAAGAACTTCCTCGAACAGGTCGGTCCACTGACTGCACACATGCACATGGTGGACGCCGCCGGCGTCGATGGCGAAGGACTACAGATCGGCGAGGGTGACATCGACTTCGCGATGGTCGGTGAAGTGCTTGATCGGGTCGCGCCGAAGGCTTCGTTCATACCCGAAATCTGGCAGGGCCACAAAGACAACGGCTCCGGCTTCTGGCTCGCGCTTGAACGTCTTGAGCCTTGGCTGGGACAGCGCTGATGCGCGTCGCGGTCGTCGGGTCAGGTTCGATAGGTCGTCGTCACGCGAATAACATACGGGCCCATTGGCCTGACTGTGAACTGATCATCGCGCGACGCAGCGGTACTCGCGACGCCTGGAGCGAAGCGGTGAGGGCGCAAGTGGTACCCGACCTCGACACCGTGATCGGGCTCGCGCCTGACATCACGGTCGTAGCGACGCCTTCGGCACTCCATGCTGATGCGCTTGAAGCGCTGCTCTGCGCGAGGCTTGCCTGTTATGTAGAGAAGCCCGCCGTGACAGACCGCTGCCAACTGGATCGAGTGCGATCAATGCTCGCTTCGATCGCATCACCGCCAGCAACACTGTCAGGCTGCAACCTGCGCTTTCTGACATCGGTTCGCCGACTGCGCAACGAGATCACCTCTGGCGCAATCGGACGGCCGGTTAGGGCAAGCTTTCAGGTCGGACAGTGGCTGCCCGATTGGCGTAATGGAACCGACTATCGCAGCGGCTACGGCGCAAGCACACGGCTCGGAGGTGGCGTAGTGCTCGACTTGGTCCACGAGCTCGACGCGGCCCGATGGCTCTTCGGGGAGTTCGACACCGTCTACGCGGTAGGGGGCCACTACAGCCGACTCGAGATCGACACAGAAGATGCGGCAGCAATCGTGCTGGGACGTCGAGGCGGCCCGGCCGTCGCCGTCGGGCTCGACTACGCAAGTCGCACACCGATGCGCCGGTGGGAGATTGTCGGCGACGAGGCGAGTCTTGAATGGGACCTTTTTGAACGCAGGCTTGTGCTGCGCAGGCGTGGTGGCCAAGAGGAATCGCTCGCGTCGCCCGATGACTTCGATGTTGCCGGGACATATCACGCTGCCATGGGTGAACTGGTCGACGCAATCGGTGCGAATCGCGATGCCGTGCCGGATCTGACCGACGGGCTGGCGAGCGCCGAGCTCGCCATCCGCGCAAACGAATCTCTTCGAGCTGCAGCATGAGCACACTTTGTACGATCTGCGCGCGTGGCGGTTCAACCGGCCTGCCACGAAAAAACATCAAGACCCTTGCCGGGAAACCGCTGATCGCACACACCATCGCGCAGGCGCTCGTTACCCCTGGGATTGACCGCGTGGTGGTCTCCACTGATGACGACGAGATCGCGGCGATTGCCCGCGAGCATGGCGCAGAAGTGCCTTTCCGACGCCCGGCCGAGCTATCGACATCAAGCGCGCCCAAGCTTCCCGTGATCCGGCATGCAGTCGAGACGATGGAACAGCTCGGGATGAAGGTTGACCGCATTGTTGATCTCGACCCCACTTCGCCGCTGCGCTTGGTTCAGGATGTCATTGAATGCCTCGCGCTGCTGGACGCCACGGTCGATGTGGTGATCACCGGCTACCCCTCCGAGAAGAACCCCTACTTCAACATGATCGAACGAAAGCCCGACGGGAACATCGGGCTCATCGTGCCCGGCCGGGGAACGGCGAGTCGACAGGCAGCTCCGCCTGTCTGGTCGATGAATGCTTCGGTCTACGTCTGGCACCGCAGTACGCTTGAGCTCGGACTGTGGGACGGCCGAGTCCGGCTGCATGTGATGCCTCGCGAACGATCGATCGACATCGACTCAGCCCTTGATTTCAGACTGGTTGAGATGCTGATGGCAGAGGCCGAAAAATGAGCAAAGCACCCGAAGACTTCTCACTGGCCGGAAAGGTCGTACTGATTACTGGTGGAGCCGGGATTCTCGGCGCGCGAGTTACAGATGCGCTGCTACGCCACGGTGCGACGGTGGCAGTGGTCGACACCGATGACGATCGTCTGGCAGCAATCAGAGACAGTCATCCGGCTGCAGCGATGCGTACTTTCAGGGCAGACATCACGCAGAGGGACTCACTCGAAGCGCTGCGGACCGCAGTCGAGTCGACGGTCGGTAAAGTCGACGTTCTATTGAACAACGCAGCGACCAAGAGCCCGAACTTCTTCGAACCTTTCGAAAGCTTTCCGGTTGAAGACTGGAACCAGGTGATGGGGGTGAATCTGACTGGCGCGATGCTGGCGTGCCAGGTGTTCGGCCCAGGTATGGCTGAGCGCGGCAGCGGCAGCATCGTGAATACACTTTCGGTCTACGGCATCGTCGCGCCAGACCAGCGGATCTACGATGGGTCGATGTATGAAGGCCGCGCGATCAATACGCCAGCGGTATACAGCGCCAGCAAAGCAGGCCTGTGGGGCCTGACGAAATACCTCGCCTCTTACTGGGGCGCGCGCGGTGTGCGCGTCAACGCGGTCACACCGGGCGGTGTTTACAGCGGTCAGAACGAAACCTTTCAACAACGCTATGGCGCACGCGTGCCGCTGGGCAGGATGGCTCGCGCAGACGAGTTGACAGGCGCGTTTGTGTTTCTTGCCTCTGACGCATCAACGTATGTAAGCGGTCACAACCTTGTGGTTGATGGTGGCCTGACGGTCTGGTGAGGTAGCGACAAATGGGAACATTCATCATTGCCGAAGCGGGCGTCAACCATGACGGCTCGCTTGAGCGGGCACTTCTGCTGGTAGACATAGCGCACCAGGCGGGCGCCGATGCGGTCAAGTTTCAGACCTTTCGAGCTGATGCGCTGGTGGTCGCAGGAGCAGGGCGTGCCGAGTACCAGAAACGGGCTACCGGGGATGGCGACCAGCGCTCGATGCTGGCAGGGCTTGAGCTCTCTGAAGCTGCGCATATCGCGATTGCAGCGCGCTGTGCCGAGCGCGGCATTGAGTTCATGTCGACAGCCTTCGATGAACCATCAATGGCAATGCTCGCGCGGCTCGGCGTGCAGCGTATCAAGGTTCCATCGGGCGAGGTCACCAACCAGCCATTCCTGGCTGAGCTCGCGCGATACGGCAAGCCAATGATACTGTCGACCGGGATGTGCACGCTGGATGAGGTGGCAGAAGCGATTGCCTGGATCGATACAGCCTCGCCTGGCGGCCGGGCTGAATTGACGATCCTGCACTGCACGTCGTCCTACCCTGCTGAGCCGCAGGACGTGAATCTTCGGGCAATGCTGACGATGGCCGAAGCCTTTGGGCGGCCAGTGGGCTACTCTGACCACACCCGAGGCATCGAGATATCCGTCGCAGCGGTCGCCCTTGGCGCGACCGTGATCGAGAAGCATTTCACGGTCTCGCGTGCGTTACCCGGCCCAGACCATGCTGCGTCCCTTGAATCAGCGGAGCTAGCCGAACTGGTGCGCTCGATCCGCTGCGTGGAAAAGGCATTAGGTGACGGAACCAAGGCTCCGCAACCGGTGGAAATTGCAACCCGCGCCCTCGTAAGGCGCAGCATCGCCGCGGCTCGAACACTGCCAGCCGGCACAGTGCTCACCCGCGCGGATCTCACAACGATGCGCCCGGGAACAGGCATTCCGCCAGTCACGCTAGAGGCGTTAGTCGGCCGACGACTGGGGCGCACGGTGGACGCCGGTCAATTGCTGCAATGGGATACCCTCGAGTGAGAAGACGCGTGTGCTACCTGACAGGCACTCGCGCCGATTTCGGTCTGTTGAGCTCAACGCTTCGGCGCGCTCACGCCGACCCGCGACTTTCGATCGAGCTCGTCGTTACCGGTATGCACCTTGAGCCACGCTTTGGCATGACAGTGACTGAAATCGAGGCGAGCGGACTTCCAATTCGGGCACGGATACCTGTCGACCTGTCCCACAGCGACGGGGCGCATATGGCGGCGTCGGTCGGCACGCTGCTGGCAGCACTCGCTCAGGAATTCGCATGCGATCCACCCGACGTGGTCATGGTGCTCGGCGACCGTGGCGAGATGCTCGCGGCAGCAATCGCTGCGATACACCTGAACCTGCCGGTGGCACACCTGCATGGTGGCGAACGCTCGGGCACGATCGACGAGTCGATACGACATGCCACGAGCAAACTCGCTCACTGGCACTTCACGGCGACAAACGGGGCGCGCGAGCGACTCCTCCGGATGGGCGAGCGGCCTGATCGTGTTTTTGTGACTGGCGCACCCGGGCTTGACGGGTTGACCGAACTCGCCGAATTCGACCGCGAAACACTCTGCAGCGAGGCCGGTCTCGACGCTTCGCGTCGAGTCGCACTGATGATCTTCCATCCTGTCGTCCAGCAGATGAGCAAGGCTGGTGAACAGGTTGATGCCATCCTTGATGCACTCGAAGACGCTGACGTTCAGGCAATGATCCTTCTGCCCAATGCGGACGCAGGCGGCGATCTGGCCCGCGCAGCGATCAATCGGCGCGGAACATGCGCTAATGTCCGCAAGATCGAGAGCCACCTGCCGCGCCGATCCTTCGTATCGTGGATGGCGACGGCCGACCTGATGCTGGGCAACTCTTCTTCAGGGATCATCGAGGCTGCAAGCTTCGGGCTGCCGGTCATCAACGTCGGCGACAGACAGCGCGGACGCGAACGAGGGCCTAATGTCCGGGATGTTCCCGCACGCCGCGCCGACATCACAAGTGCGATCCGCGCTTCACTGGCTGAACCTCGCCCTGCAGCAGTCAACCCCTGGGGCGACGGTCGGTCCGGCGAGCGCATTGTCGAATTGCTCGCCACACTTCCGATTGACGTCGACCTGCTGGAGAAGCTCAATGCCTACTGAACGCCTACCACCTTCGACGGGTGCGCCGCTGGTGCTCGTTGGCGCGGGCGGCCATGCGAAAGTGGTCATCGACGCGCTGCTCGCGGCGGGCTTTACTGATCCGATCGAGGTCCGCGACGACCGCGAACGGCCTGCCAGCGACCCTCTGTGGGGCGGCCGTGCGATTGAACGGCCGGTCCGCGCACCAGTGGCTCCCGGTTCGCGCGTGCATGTAGCGATCGGCCTGAACCGCGTGCGAATTGCGCTGCTGCGCGAACTGCAACTGCTGGGAGCTACGCCCGCGACCATTGTGCATCCGTCCGCCACGATATCGGAGCTCGCCGAACTTGGTGAAGGGGGCTTCGTTGGAGCAGGGGCAGTGATCGCGCCAGCGGCCGTCGTCGGCCCCGCAGCCATCGTCAATCACGGCGCGATTGTTGATCATGACTGTCGGCTCGGCGAAGCAGTCCATGTCGCACCGAACTGCACGCTCGGCGGTGGTGTTGTCGTGGGCGACCGGGTATTGCTCGGCGCGAGTTCAGTAGTATTGCCCGGCCTGCGTATCGGCCATGACTGCACGGTTGGCGCTGGCGCCGTCGTCACAACCGACCTGCCAGACGGTTGCACCGCAACTGGCGTTCCTGCGAGGATTCGATGAAACCTGACACGCTTCGAGATCTCACCGTCGTCCTCGACACGACCATTCGCGAGGCGCTTGAACGGATGACCCTCACCGGCCGAGGGATCCTGATGCTCGTCGACTCCGACAAAAAGCTGCGTCGCACTGTCACAGACGGCGACCTGCGCCGACTGATGCTCGCGGGCCGGCAGCTTTCAGACCGACTTCAAGTCCTGCCCGATCAGACCCCGGTCACCTTGAAAGCGCCCGCCACGCCTGCCGGCGCGCTTAAAGCAATGAACGAGGCGAAGGTCGACCAGTTACCGATCATCGACGAGGACGGCCGTCCGGTCGAACTGCTGCTGCGCCGTGACCTTGACTCACAGATCCTGCTATCGACGCCTCATCTGGGGGAGTACGAAATGCGCTTCGTGGAGGAAGCGTTCCGCAGCAACTGGATCGCCCCGTTAGGACCTAACGTCGACGCATTCGAAAGCGAACTCGCCGAACATGTCGGGGTCGGCCACGCCGCCGCGCTGACGTCTGGTACCGCCGCACTGCACTTGGCGCTTCGAGTTCTCGGTGTTGGCCGCGACGACTCGGTGTTCTGCTCTTCACTGACCTTCGCAGCCAGCGCTAATCCGATTCTCTATGAGGGGGCCGAGCCAGTCTTCATCGACTCCGAACCCGAGACATGGAACATGTCGCCGCGAGCTCTCGAACGCGCTTTGGAAGACAGCGCCCGAAGAGGCAAACGACCAGGCGCTGTCATCGTAGTGAACCTGTACGGCCAAAGCGCCGATTTGGACCCGATTGTGGCGCTATGCGAACGCTATGGCGTTCCGGTGATCGAAGATGCGGCCGAATCACTTGGCGCAACCTATAAAGCTCGACACAGTGGATCGATCGGGCTGATTGGCATCTTCTCGTTCAACGGCAACAAGATCATCACCACGTCGGGCGGCGGCATGCTGGTATCGAACGACGCCGCACTGGTCGAACGAGCGCGGTTCCTGTCAACGCAAGCACGCGAACCAAGCGGCTGGTACGAGCACAAGGTACTCGGCTTCAACTATCGGATGAGCAACATCCTGGCTGGCATCGGCCGAGGCCAGCTTCGGGTGCTAGAAGACCGTGTCGCGGCGCGGCGTGAGGTATTCCGTCGCTACAACGAAGGTCTGTCCGACATTGACGTCATCGAGTGGATGCCTGAAGCCGCCTTCGGTCGCAGTACTCGCTGGCTGACAGCGGGTGCGCTCGCAGCGTCACATGAGCCGCAGGATCTGATTGCGGCCCTGGCCGAGCAAAGGATCGAGGCGCGTCGCGTTTGGAAGCCGATGCATCTTCAGCCGCTCTACGCTGGCTACTCATTCTGGCCACACGAGCCGGGCGGGGATGTGGCAGGGGACCTGTTCGCGCGAGGTGTTTGCCTGCCATCGGGCTCGAACATGAGCGCCGAGCAGCAGGACAGAGCCATCGACGGGATCCGCGAGGCACTGCGCAGAGCCTGATCCAGTCAGCAACTCGACGCCCTTTGCAATAATGCTGCGCAAGCTTGCAGGCAATACAGCCATCTCGGCAGCAGCTTTCCTCATCGTCAGTGTGGTCGGGCTGCTGCTGGTGCCGTTGCTTGTCAGCGCTTATGGGCTGGAAGAGTTCGGACTGATTACCGTTTTGCGGCTCCTGACGCCGCTCGCAGCGCTTTCTGTTGTCGATGTCGGCTTCGGCGAGCTCGCGACGCAGTCGGTTGCTCGTGCACGTACGTCGTCCGACTGGACACCGACGGCAGGCGTGATCGGTGCCCTGCTTGCGGTCGCAATCGTGGTGTCAGTTATCGGCGGCACCATCATTTTCTGGACAGCGCCCTGGCTCGCCGACCGGTTCGGCGTCTCGCAAGATCACCGGGACAGTTTCATCTCAGTGATACGCGCGAGCGGAGTCGCACTGGTTGTACTGTTTCCGGGTCTCGTCGCCGAGGGCGTGCTAAAGGGCTTCGAGATTTTCCGCCAACTTCGCGCGCTCGAAGTCTGGGCAAATCTCGGTTACGCAAGTGCTGCGTGGGCCGCGGTCGCGGTTGGCCTGAGTTACGACCTGGTCTGCTACGCATTCATCATTTCGACGGTACTGCGAGCCTTGGTGGCCCTTGCACTTGCCCGCCGTTTGCTCGCCTCACATTGCCCGCGTCTGGCCTTGCCGCATGGCGAGGCACTCCATGGTCTGGTCAGCGACTTCCGCCGAATGCTGGTTAACAAGCAGATCGGCGTCGCACAGGGCCCATTGCCTCAGCTTGCGGTTGGCTTTGTCCTTGGGCCGGCGGCAGTCGGCCTGTTTGACGTGATCACCCGATTGCCGCGTTTTGCGAAGGCTGTGCTCGGGCTGCTTAACGCCAGCGTCCTGCCCGCGGCCGCAGCACTCGATCAATCAGGCGATGCGCGCCGCATGGGCGTCCTGGTGAGCTCAGGGATCCTGCTGATCGCGACTGCGATCGTGCCGCCAATGTTTACGGCGGCCGCTTTGGCTGACCGAATCCTTGGCCTATGGCTCGGCGAGGACTTTTCACGCTACGGCTACTGGACCGGTGGACTGTTCGCCCTGACCGCACTGACGTCACTGGTCGGTTTCGCTGGGGTCTCGATGATGGTGAGGGCGAATGCGCTAGCGGCCATGAACAGGGCGGCGCTCACACAGGTCGTGGTCATGTATGGCGTCGCAGCACTTACGATACAATCTTTCAGTCAGACAAGCTTCGTGATCGGGCAGATGGTCGGGTCTCTGGCGGTCATGCCGTGGCAGTTGTGGTTGGTCTCGAGGACCGTGAAACTCCCCCCGAAGTTTGTCGGCCGCCTTGGTGCGATCGTCGCAATCGCTGCGATCCCGGCAGTCATTCGGGTTTTCTCTCATGACCCACTCGCGGACGCCCCGCTCTGGGCGCTGGCGGCGGCGGCCGTTGCGGTGGTGCTGGCGCAGTGGGCTCTTTGCTACTGGCAAGTGCTGGATGACGGTGACAGGGCCAGATTACGTGGTGTCGGCGCAAGCGTGTTTCCAAGGTAATCGACCTGAGTCTGCCGAGTCTTTTTGTAAACCAACCCGATAACGGATTCCGCTGAGATGACTGCTCCCGCTGCCAGTACTGCGCCTGTCCGCAGTAAAACGTCGCAGTGGCGGCGGCTGCTTTGGCACATCAACCGTACACCGCTGGCACGAGGCATCAAAGTGGCTCTGCGCACCCGTCACAGTGGTGCCATCCGCGAGCGCAAAAGACTTTTGAACGAGTTGCCGGCAGACCCGCAATCACGGGAGCTCGGACGTTCGCTTGCGCAGTACGGTCACGCGAGGATCGATTCAATCATCGATCCGGCGCTACTAGGCGCACTGAGTGAGGCGGGTCAATTCAAGCTCGACCGGGCGGATACTGCACAACTCGCGCAGCAGGTGGGTCACAAACTCTTTTGGACACGTCTGCTCGACGAAGACAAGCACAACGGTCGTTTGCCTGCTGACAATCCATTCGTGCGCTTCGCACTCCAGCCTAACTTGCTTGCCATGGTCGGTCACGCACTGGGCGAACTGCCACAGCTCGATGACGTCCTGCTGACCTTGTCGCGTCCGTCCGATGAGCCATTCGCCTACTCCCAGTTGTGGCATCGCGATCATGACGATGTTCGAACCATCAAGGTATTCGTCTATCTCACTGATGTGCCGGATACCAACAACGGGCCCTTTACCTTCCTCCCGGGCCCTGTTTCTGATCGATTCGGCTTTTCACTGAAGAGTCACAGATCGGACGAGGTGATCCTCGGCCGCGCCCGATCTGAGGAGATGATTTCGGTGACCGCACCCCGCCTGACGACGTTCGCGGTTGAAACTTCGCGCTGCCTGCATATGGGCAGTCGCGTCGCGGCCGGTCACAGCCGTCTGCTTTACACCGCCTCTTACATCAGCGTGCCCCGTTTGTTCCCCGAGCCCCCTATGCGCTTCGAGATGACCGGCTTGGAGGATGCTTCCACGCGCTGCGTCCTGACACCGGCCCGATGACCGCCCCATTGCCAATGCGTGTCGGCCTGATTGTCGATCATCCGAAGCGGGACCTGCCTGGGGCTACGATGCTTGCGCATCGCTTGGCGGTCATGGGTGCACAGACAGTACTTGTGCCGCTTTACGACCAGGCGGTCGATGTGCCCCTGCTTGGTCTCGACGCCCTGATCGTCAACTTCGCGCGACCCGTCAACCTGGAGCTGGTACGAGGTTACACAAAGCAGGGAGTACCGGTGTTCGTACTTGACACCGAGGGAGGCATCCTCGCGGAAAATGGTGCCAATGCGCCAACGGTGCTCGCCGGCTACATCCGGGAGAGCGGTTTTGCTGAGTTGCTGTCTGGTTATTTTTTCTGGGGCACGCAACTGCACAAAGCCTTTGTGTCAGGCAGCGGCATGCAGCCCGAACGACTGCATGTCACGGGTTGCCCGCGATTTGACTACGCTGGGCCGCAATGGCGCGAACTATTGAAATTCCCTCAACATGGTCATGTGCTGGTCAACATGAATTTCACTCTGGTGAACCCTCTGTTCTCCAGTTCGCCCGAAGAGGAGCGTGCTGCCGTTCTCGCGGCAGGCTGGGCGCCCAATTACATCGACACGCTGCTTCGGGAGATGAAGGACGCGTTTGACGGCATGCTTGCTGCTGTCGAGACCCTCGCCAGCTCGCTGCCATCACAGGCTTTCGTCGTACGCCCTCACCCGTTCGAAAACCCCGAGATCTATCGGGCTCGGTTTTCGAAGTTTGCAAACGTCACCGTCGCGGGTGCCGGCAGCGTCCTCAACGCAATAAGACCCGCTCGCTGCGTCTTGCACTTGAACTGCGGCACCTCTGTGGAATCGGTCATGCTCGGTCGACTGCCTGTGTCGGTTGAGTACCTGAACACCCCCCACCTGGCTGGCCACAGCACGCTGCCGTCAAAGATCAGCTTCAAGGCCAATTCACCGGAGGCACTGCTCGACGCTGTCCAGCGCGCAGATGAAATTGAAAAGTCTTTCGACTTCCCTGGCCTTTACGAGCAATTCATCGAGCCTTGGTTTTATCTTAATGACGGTAAAGCAGCCGAGCGAGTTGCGCATGTCGTGATAGCTGCAATCCGCGACCAGCCGCGCAGGAACCCCTCTTTAGCGGCATCACTGGCTTCCAGCAGAGCAAGCAGCCGACCCGCGCAACGAGCGCAGGCAATCGTTGCCAACTTGGTTGGCTCGCGCGCAGCCTCGCGCATGCGCGCGTGGACCGAGCCAGTACGACGGGGTAAACGGCTTGATCCAGTACAGGTGGGTGGCGACATCGCCGCTCTCGCCGGCCTGACCGGGCTTGCGGCTCCCTCGATCGCCGCCGCGCGCCACCCGATAACCGGCCTCGCACTCGCATCGGTGGAGGTGTCGCCTCGATGAGTGCCATTCCGACGCTACTGATTACGACGCTTGCCGAGTACCAGACAGTCTTCTGGGCAGCCGTGGGCCGCGAACTACGCGATCGCGGAAGGCAGGTGGCATTCGTGTCATTCGACGACCGCAGTACCGAGTTGCTGGCAGCCCAAGGGCTGGAGGTGTTTTCGTTCAATGAGCGCGAGCGCGCAATCGTTGCGGATGAAGCCTCGCTCAGCAAAGCGGAAACCGAATATCAGATGGGCAATCTGAGTCACTGGTTTGCGCACGAGCGCTTCGCGTTCGGCGTGCGCGAAACGCAAGCCCTGCAATCGAAACTCCTCGCCTGCCTGTCGCTGGCGCAAAGAGCCTGTGTCTCGGTGCATGCACGAGATCCCAGTGTGCAAATGATCCAGGAACTCGGTGGCTTTTTGTCAGTCGTTGCAAGCTACTTTGCTGCCCGGACCTGCGGAGTAAACAACTGGTTCATCGAGCCATCGTTCTTCAGAGGGCGATTGTTTTATTTGAAAAATTCATTTGCCGCTTTGCATCTCGACGGATCACTCGGCGAGGTGGCGTCCAAAGAGGTCAAGGACTACCTCGACAAAACATTGCAGAGCCAGGCAATCGTCATTCCTAAAAAGGATGCCCATCAGTACGCCTCGGCCTCTCGCAAGATAGTCAATATTCGAAATGTGAAGCGCCTGATGCAGAAGTTGGCCGACAAGCACTTGCACGGCAAGCGGCAAGAGTTCGGTCATATTGGGCAGCATGTTGTGACCCACGCACGCATGCTCATCGACAGCTACAGATTGTCGGGCTCCTATACGCCGCTTGATGAGCTGGGCCGATTTGTCTACTACCCGCTGCACGTGCCCGGTGACATGGCGCTGACGCTGCGCTCGCCGCAGTTCCTTGACCAGATTGCTTTTGTTGATTATCTGGCCCGCTCCGTTCCCCGAACACACCGTATTGCCATCAAGGAGCATCCGGCGATGGTCGGGGCGATCGATGCGAATCGTCTGCTTGCCCTGCTCTCGCGCTATGACTCGGTCGCACTTCTGCCGCCCACAACGAATAATTTCGATGTGCTGCGCCGAGCCGATGCCGTAGTCACCATCAACTCGAAATCGGGTGCAGAAGCCGCGCTGCTGGGCAAACAAGTGCTTGTAATGGGCGATGCGTTCTATCGTGATTCGCCGCTCGTCGAGGCTGTCGAACACCTTGACCAACTCGAAAGCGCAGTCGCGCGCGCAGTGGCAACGCCTGACACCCCTGCACATGGGCGTGACGAGATCGAACAGTACTTCGAACTGGTTTGGAGGCACACCTTGCCAGGAGAGCTGTATGTGCCGGAATCCAGCAATGTCCGCATTTTTACCGACTCGCTTCTTGCCGCTTGCAAGGGCTGACAAGTGTCTGAGCTTGACTGGCCACTGCTCGTCGGCCTGCTCACGCTCCTCGCCCTGGCGGGGCGTGCTCGACCCGAGGCACTGATCGCTGGCGCTTTCGTCTTTTTCACCATCGTCTGGCGAATGCTCGCAGCAACTGTCGTAGACGGGAGCGGTCCATTCTGGTCGTCGCAACTCGAGAGGTACATCGGCGGCGACGGCGGCGGTGCGGTTTACCTCTTCGCCTGGGCTTTAACGGGGCTACTTGTGATCCTGCCGTTTGCGGCAAGTGGCGCCCCGGTCTCTGCGCTGGCACCCGCTCGTGTAACGCGGGGCGCGACACTCGGCGATCTCGCGTTCTGGGCGGCATTCCTTTTCCTCGTGGCGCTCTACGGCGATATGCTCCAGAGAGGGACGATCCCTCTTTTCGAAGGCATGGAGCGCTACGACTATGCTCGTAACGTTGCCGGACCTCTGCACCTGTGGCTTTTCGAGTACGGCGGCGTAGTCGCGTTCGCGCTGGGAATGTTCTGTGTCCTGGGCGCTCGCATGGAAGCCAGACTCGACCTTCGATTTATCGGACTGATCGGGATGCTTTACGTTTACGCATTTCTAACCGGCCATCGTCTGTCGGCGTTCTATGTGTTCTTCGCCTACTTTTTGATGCCGTTTTCGGCAATACCGCTTTCAGCGCGACTCGGCTGCCCAATTGCTTCGAGACTGCCAGCAAGACAACTGAAACTGCTGTCGTGGCCCGCTCTGGCAGTGGCGGCTTGCGCTGCCGCAACGCTGGTCGCCGTTGCCCTGCTGAACTCGTACTTGACTGTTCGTGCCGCTGATGAGGATGCCATCTCTAAAGTCATCGAGAGAATCGCAGTGCAACCGGTCGAGATTTGGTGGCCGACATGGGAGCGCACCTTCACTCGTGCCGAAGACGATCAGCAGCTTGCACTTCGCGCAATGTTTGAGGATCCGATCGACAACACGCGCAATACCGGTATCCAGTACCTGATGTGGATGCTCCTTGGAGACTCTCGCACGCGTGAGCTGATTCTGACGCAGGGCGTGATGTTCGCCGGCGGCTACCCCGAGGTGCTTTTCGAGATTTTCGGGCCACATCTCGGCTGGGCGGCGCTCGTTGGCTTATCGCTGCTCTACGGCCTCGCACTCCGCCAGATTGCCTACGCGGTGCTCCGCGGCCAGGTGCTGACTGCGCTGAGCGGTACCTACATGCTGTTTACCGCGGGACTGCTGTTCATCGGTGGGATGCTGAACTGGTTAGTCGCATGGACCTTCTGGTTAAAATTCGCAACTTTCCTTGGCGCAGTCATGATCGAAACTTGGTGGCTCGCGCGCTTCGGCGCACCGCTTATTCCCTGGACATTTTCAAGGCGGTCCGTGGCCGCTGGCGCACGATGAACTCTGATCTGGTCTCGATCATCACACCGGCCTGGAAGGCGGCTAGCTTCATTACTGACACCATCCATTCGGTTCAAGCCCAGACCTGGCAAAAGTGGGAAATGTGGATCGTCGACGACTGCTCTCCGGACGACACCGCAGCAACCGTCGAACGTGCGGCAGCAGGCGATCCCAGGGTGAGACTCATTCGGCAGCCTCGCAACGGCGGTCCTGCTGCCGCGCGCAATGCGGCACTTGATGCAGCGAATGGACGCTGGATCGCTTTCCTCGACAGCGATGACCTGTGGCTGCCTGACAAGTTGCAGGTGCAACTTGATTTCCAGCGAACCGCAGGCTGCAAGCTCAGTTTCACAGAGTTCCGTCGGATCACAGGAGACGGTACGTCCGTCGGCCGATTGATCGAAGTTCCCGATCAACTCGACTATTCCGCCCTGCTGTGCAACACAGCGATCGCAACCTCGACTGTGATTGTCGATCGCGCTGCCAGCGGCCCATTCCGGATGAAGCGCACCTACTATGATGACTTCGCCTGCTGGCTCGAACTGCTGAAGCCGGGTGGTCTGGCGATGGGATTGCACCGCGATCTGATGCGTTATCGCGTTGTCAGTGAGTCGGTCTCGAGAAACAAGCGCAACTCGGCGAAAATGGTCTGGAAAACCTACCGCGAGGTCGAGAAGCTTGGCCCGATCCATTCGGCATGGTGCTTTGCAAACTACTCGGCGCGTGCCTGGCTGAAGTACCGCACCTTCTAGCGACAGCGTTTAATGACGCATCAATCCGTCCTGGTTACAGGTGCGACAGGCTTTATCGGGGCCGCATTATGTGCGCATCTGGCGACACGCGGGATGACCGTGCATGCCGCGTCACGGCGCGGACTTGGCGCCTCCCTGCCCGATGGAGCACGTGACTTTGCGGTCGGGGAGGTCGGCCCTGATACCGACTGGCGCGCGGCGCTCAACGGCTGTAGCGCGGTCGTGCACCTGGCGGGCGTAGCCCACAATAAAGAGGGCAAATCAAGCGACCAAAGTACATTCGAACGTGTGAACGTCGAAGGCGCCACGCGTCTGGCCCGCGCAGCGCTTGAAGGCGGCGTTCGACGCTTTGTGTTTGTTTCGTCGATTGGCGTGCTCGGCAACCGCAGCGACCATCCCCTCACCGAGGCGGACACGCCTTCCCCGGTTGATCTCTACGCGCACTCTAAACTCGACGCCGAACTGCAGCTTACCCAGCTCTGCGCCGGGACGTCCATGGATTTGGTGATCCTGCGTCCGACACTGGTCTATGGCCCTGGCTGCCCCGGAAACCTGCAGCGTCTGATGCGTTTGTTGGAGACCGGCCTGCCCATACCCTTTGGAGCCATCGACAGTCGCCGAGCGATGATCGGCATTGAAGCGCTGACTACCCTGATCGAGGCCTGTGTGCTCGACCCGCGCGCGGCAGGCGAGACCTTCGTCGCCGCCGACGATACGGCATCGACCCTGCCGGAACTGGTTAAAACCCTGGCAGAGGGCATGGGGAGGCGAATACGATTGGTGCCGGTACAAAAAAGTTTGCTGCTTGCAGCCGCAGGACTGATTGGCCGAGCAGCAGACATTGACCGGCTGACCTCACCGTTACTGGTCGATGCCAGCAAAGCACGCCGGCTCCTAGGTTGGAGATCTCAGATCGATCAACGCGAGGGGCTACTGCGCACCGGGGCGGCCTTCGCCCGGAACAGAAGATAAACCCCAGGCCTGTCCCGGCGCCGACCGATCAGACATAGACACCACTATGTGCTGTTCCCCCGAGGGGATATATCCAGAAGACATTGTTGAATCTGGTTCATCGGGACAATCACCCCGGCCAAAGTGATTTCCTTTTGAACAGCGCGGACAGCCATCGAGCAAAAGCACGGTGACGCATCTCAGTGGGTATTGCCATTGCGATAGCAATCAGGTTTGCTGTTATTACCCCTCCGAAGAAACCGCTCCAGCCCGTCAGACCAATACGAGAAAAAGCATAGAGAATAGTATAATGGACGAGGTATAGCGTGAATGAATAGTTGGCGGAAAACCGAATGGTGCGAATAAAACGGCCCTCCGACCGAGTTTCGAAACCAGCGGCGAAAACGACGATGCCAGCAAAAGACGCAAGAAGAAACGGGTATAAAGCAACATCATATTCACGACCCGGCTCTATCAAATTGCAGTAAGCGATAAAGGCCAGCAAACCCATCAGTGCAAAAACGCGTCTGATTCGGGGGCCAATAACCTGTGGCAACACCGCGCAAATGGCGGCGCCGCCGAGCCAAATCGCAAACAGACCAGAACCAATACCAATTGGCGTACCAGTCAGAAATGCCATCGGCATTTGGCTGAAAAACACTGCCACCGGAAGCAACCAGAAATACTGGCGCGGACGACTGACCATGAAGAACACAGCGCCAATAAACATGTAAATGTGAATCTCAAGAGCCAATGTCCAAAGCGGACCACCTGAGCCGAACGATGGCGCCTGGAGGAATTCACTGCCAAAACCGGTGTAATTATTGAACGACAACAGTGTTTTTAACCAGATAACTGGCGTGACATATCCAGGGTTCTCATGCAATCCGTACAGAACGAGACTCACATCGACTAGAGCGACAACGATCAACGATGGCAGAAGTACAGAGTAAATTCGTGCAACCCTCGCAATCAGATACGCGCCAAACCCTTCCCGATGGCGGCGAAGCAGTGTGTGCGTAATGACAAAACCCGACAGAATAAAGAAAACACAGACAGCAATGCTCTGAAAGGCTATTTTTGGCCCTGAAATAAAAAAAGACCAGGCGTGGCCGACACATACCACCTGCGCACTTGCAGCTCGCAGCAAGTCCAACGCATTCGAAGCGTGGTTCTTTTCAAGGGATAGCATTTCGGAGCAAATAAGGTTCAGGTGACAACCTGCAGGAGCATACCTTCCGCTGGGTCCATGATCATGGTGTGGCGACTTGGCGATAGTTGACGCCCGAGCATCGCGCAAAGGGGAATGATCGCGTGGGTGCTGAGTCCACCTGCACCAAGCAATTGAGGCGCCCTGCCTCAATCGGACACCTGCGCGGCGCGGCCAAGCCGCCAGTTCTTTCCTTGCTGCTTGAGAACCCAGGCCCCGAACTCCGATGCGAGGGGCTTGCCAGGCAAGGCGGGATGGCACGGCCTACGGTGCTGAATATCTCGTTGTAGCCGAGAACGTCCGCGCGAGCTTCATCACGCGTGGTGTAACAGCACACATGGATCACTCATTTTTATGTTGCTGTAACAGTTCTCGGCGACCGACTTGAGGCAAGCTGTTGAAGCCAGGAGCGCTTGTGAACAGCCGTTCGGGCCCATCAGATGTCGTTTCACTCGGGAGATCAGCCTGTCAGGTGGCACCCAATACTCCCAGAGCGGAAATTGATGGGGTGACACTGACACCGGACGGTTTACAGCGACCCGACAGCGCCGAACCGGAACAAGGTCGAACCAAGCTCTTTTCGTATCCATCAACGAGGCTCGGCTGGCTCGCGTTACCCACGAGGCTGTCAGCCTGCCGCGGCGCTTCAGGCGGAGCAAGGGATGGTATGCTGCGCACCGACGTTTTACCGGCCGACCAATAGGCCTGTCGTTGTCGATGAGCACATAGCCAAGATGCGTTGAGTGTGCAATCGGTGCACGTGACTCTGCATCCTTCAAGACTCCTCGCACGAACTGATGTTCAGCTCACAGCCACCGCGCGCCATGCCATGGGAAGTACTGAACTATTTCAAGGCACCGGCAGCCCTGAATCCCTGTCTTTGGCACTGATTCAACAATTATTTTTCACTCAATGTCAGCAAACTTCCCGTCCGGTCACCCTGAATCGCTGGGTACGCTTTCTATGTTCCTGCTCGCCGTGGCAGGCGCGCTGATCGGCGGAGCGTTTGCGTTTGGCTACGCGTCTCTTTTCGTGCCAAAAGTCTGGGAAGCTTCAGCGCTGGTATTGATCGGGCAGGTCGGCGATCCGATGCCGTCACCTCGGATAGGGTTCCGAGGGCCGCGCCCCGTTGAATCGGCACAAAGGGTAATCGAGCGGATTGATTTGGCACGCTTCGAAAATGCGGTTCTTACCAGGTTGGAACTACCGCTGGGCGACGACAGCCCACCATCTGATGTCCTCAGGAATTCCTTGCGGGCACGGTATATCGAGCGCGCCAACCTGGTCTCAATCTCGGTGCGCGGCCTCTCGGCTGACACGGCACTGAAGTCCTTGGAGGCGGTGATCTCAGAACTGGCAAAGGTCCACGATAGTCTTGCCGAACCTGCAATCCAAAGGCTTCGAAAGTCGCTCGAGAATGCCAACACTGCCTTAAGAACCTCTGAAAAAGAACTCGAAACTGCGCGTGCACAGCTTTTGCGGACCGCCGACCGCAGCACTTCCCATTTTTCGGAAGGCGTACTCGCCGCTGAACTGCTGAATAGCCGGGAGGAACAGGCACGCAGAGCACTTGAGTATGTTCGGGGGCTTGAAGAACAGATCGGCGCCGAGATCACGTTCTCAACACGCGCTTACGAGGCGCCTTACGTGCCGGAGCGGCCTGTTCACCCAAACCGGGGCCTGTTCGCTCTGGCGGGTGCGGTCGTTGGCGTCGCTTTGGCCCTGGTGTTCGCGCTGTTTCGGAAAGAGAAGAAACAAACCGACACCAGCCGCTGAAATGAACCCGCCGGTCAGCAGTCGCGGACTGTCCCCAAGTCGACCCCTGGAGCGATTTCTTTCAGTGATGATTAACGTGCTCGTTCGAGCCAGGCCTTCATGGTCGAGCATTCGATCAGCACCGTCCCGCACCGGGTTCTGCTGAGTCGCAGGATGCCCACGCGCCGCACCTAAGCGTCAAAAGAGTACCGCTTGAGGCTGCCGATCACGGCAGCCAATCAGATCCTGTTGGCACGACAATGACTTAACTGACAGCCTGCCTTGCCGCCATAATGCGGGGCAAATCCCAGGACGGGGTGCCGCCCTACGCAATGATGGTCAAGCTTAGCGGGTCATAAATCTTCGGAACACACTCGCCCCGCTATACGCTCGAGATAACAACCACCCCGATGCCCCTCCTATTCTCCGCTCTGGTCTGTGTCCCGGCCATCTGGCTGATTCTGCGAAGCCCACTGGCGCGCAGCAGCCTCGACCTTCCCAATGAGCGGTCGCTGCACTCCAACCCTGTCCCCCGCACCGGCGGACTTGGCATCCTCGCAGCAATCACGATCGCTTCGCTGACCTTCAAACCATCGCTACCCTGGCCGATCTGGGCAGCCCTTGCAATCATCGTCGTCGTATCCTTTGTTGATGATCTCCAGGGCCTGCGTGCCAGCATCAGGATGCCCTTGCACTTGATCGCGGCGGTGACCGTGGCGATCACTGCGTTTCCCGCGGCTTCATGGCCGTTCCTGCTTCTGGCTACTGTGACGGTCGCTTGGCTGATCAACCTGTACAACTTCATGGACGGCTCAGACGGCCTCGCAGGAGGCCAGGCGTTTTTCGGATTCGGTACGCTCGCTATTGCAGCGCTTGAGGCCAATGATCCTGGAATCGCAATATCTGCCTCAATTGTCGCTGGCGCCGCACTCGGCTTTCTGTTGTTCAACTTTCCGCCGGCTCGCATCTTCATGGGCGATGCAGGCTCGACATCGATGGGTCTGCTGGCGGGCGCGCTCGGTGCCCTGGGTGTCGCGCGCAACCTCTGGCATCCGATCTTTCCGGCGATTGCGTTTCTGCCCTTCATTTTTGACGGCTCGGCGACCCTGCTCATGCGGATGGGTCAAGGCAAGAAAGTCTGGCAGGCGCATCGCGATCATGCCTATCAGCGGCTCAACATGAGCGGCTTCGGACATCGCAATACCGCACTGCTCTACTACGGGCTGATGCTGGCGAGCGCGCTCGTCGCGCTTTCCGGCCTGCGACCCGATGCCGGCTGGGCTGCAACGGCCTGTTTGCTGATAGCGTTTGCGCTTGCTTACGGTATGGTTCAGCGATCCTGGAATCGGCGACAATCGATGCAGAACGAAGGTCACGCCGACGACGCCACACATAAATCACACAAGTAATGACCCGCATTCGCCTCGCCCCACAGAACCTGATCGCCGTCGCCTATGACGTGCTGGTTGCCTCGGTTGCATGGTCGATCACCTTCGTTGCGCGCTACAATTTTTCGATGGCACCCGAGCCGCGAGATGCGCTGGTGGCGACCCTGCCGGTCGTGGTGGTCATCGAACTCCTCTGCTTTGTCTGGTTCGGCCTTTACAGGGGCATATGGCGCTACGCCTCGATGCACGACATCAAGCGCATCGTGACCGCGGTCGGTGTGTCGGCCTTGGTCGTGCCGGTGACCTTCCTGTTGTGGCGCCACGGCCTGGGCATTCCGCGGGCACTCTACTTTCTCAATCCGCTGCTGCTTATCCTTTTCATGGGTGGTGGGCGCATCCTCTATCGCTGGTGGAAAGAGCATCGCCAGTTCAATCTTCTGCGCGATCAGGGCAAGCCAGTCCTGGTAATGGGCGCGGGCGACGGCGCACGCCGACTGCTGAGCGAACTAGAACGCAGCCCGTCCTGGCAGGTGATCGGCATGCTCGACGACAACCGGACCAAGGTTGGCCGCGACATTGCCGGCTACACCGTGCTTGGTAGCTGGGACGAGATCGCCGACGTCGCCCAGCGCACCAGCGCCCGCCATGTAATTTTCGCCACACCCGGCGCGAGTGCAGCCACACGTCGCCGCGCCTTCGAGCTGTGCGAGCGCGCGGGTCTTCACCTGCTGATCGTGCCCGATCTCGACCAGATCATCAGCGGCACGCATCGGATCTCGGAGCTTCGCGAGATCGAGCTCGATGACCTGCTCGGACGCGCCCCAGTGCAACTCGACACCAAGGGCCTGTCGCAGTTGATCGGCAACCAGACCGTGCTGATCACCGGGGCAGGCGGCTCGATCGGCTCGGAGTTGTGCCGTCAGATCGCGCGCTTTGCGCCACGCGCGCTGGTGCTCTACGAACTCAGCGAATACGCGCTCTATCAGGTGGTCGAAGACCTGCAGCGCCTGTATCCCGCCCTCACCGTCTGGCCGATTGTCGGCGACGTGAAAGACCGCCAACGCCTTGACGAAACCTTCGAGCGATTTTCTCCACCGATCGTCTTTCATGCCGCGGCCTACAAACACGTGCCGATGCTTGAAGAGCTCAATGCCTGGCAGGCGGTTCGCAACAACGCGCTGGGTACCCGCATCGTGGCCGAGACGGCTGCACGCCATCAGGTTCGCAAGCTGGTGTTCGTGTCGACCGACAAAGCGGTCAATCCGACCAATGTCATGGGCGCCACCAAACGGCTGGCCGAGCTCATGCTTCAGCTGGCGCACGCTCGCACAGGCCTGCCGGTGGTGATCGTGCGCTTTGGCAATGTGCTGGGATCAAGCGGCAGCGTCATTCCGAAGTTTCGTGACCAGATCGCCCGCGGCGGGCCAGTCACCGTCACCCATCCCGACATCACCCGCTATTTCATGTCGATCACCGAAGCCTCCCAGCTGGTGCTGCAGGCAGGCTTGATGGGAAAGGGCGGCGAGATATTCATGCTCGACATGGGCGAACCAGTGCGTATCGCCGATCTGGCGCGCGACATGATCCGTCTGTCAGGCTTGCCCGATGACAGCATCGGCATCGAGTACACAGGATTGCGCCCCGGCGAAAAACTTTACGAAGAACTGCTCGCAGCAGACGAGACCACCCTGCCGACCCATCATCACAAACTGCGGATCCAGCGCTCGCTGGAACTGCCCGCATCACAGTGGTCGATAGACCTGGACGCTTGGCTGTTGACGCACCGCTCTTTCGAAGATGCCGAGGTTCGGGGCTGGCTGCGTCATCTGGTGCCTGAATACCTCCCGCCCGCCGGACTCAGCGCAATCGCCCCGGGCGAGCAGATGTCGCAAAGCGACGAACATAGCGACGCCGAGACCTCGCAGCAGGGAGCGGCGCGCCTGGTCCTGGTGGCCACCGGTACCAATCAGAGCGCACCCGACACCCAGCCCAGGCCGGCACCCGACAAGCCCTGATCTGGCCGGTCGCCGGCTTTGAGGCGCTGCCGTCGACATGCCCACGACCGGCCCACCACCCATGCCCAGCCTCTCCCAACTGATCCGCTTCGGCATGGCGGGCGTCGCCGGCTTTGCGGTGGATGCCGGCGTGCTGCAGACCACACTCGCCCTCGGCATGAGTTTTTACCTCGGCCGCGTGATCTCCTTTCTCGCAGCGGCCACCGCCACCTGGCTGATCAATCGCCGGCTCACCTTCGCGCATGCCGGACAGCGCCCTGCTTCGCTCCAGGAATGGCGGCGGTATGTGGGCGCGATGATGGTGGGTGGTGCGGTGAATTACGCGGTCTCGGCGGTAATGTTTCAGGGCGTGCTGAAAGCTGACCCCCGATCGGCGATCATTGCGGTGGCGGTCGGGTCAATCGCGGCGATGGTGGTCAATTTCATTGCGGCCCGAGCGATCATCCAGAAATAGCTCACACAGCCCGATGAAGTCATCCACAACCACCCCTCAACCACTGGCCATCGGCGACCTGCAAGGCTGCAACGCCCGTCTCGGGGCGCTGCTGCATCGCGCCGACCCCGGCAACTCACGCCCGCTGTGGTTCGCGGGCGACCTGGTCAATCGCGGGCCGCATTCGCTCGCGGCGCTGCGCCGGCTGCGGGCCCTGGGCGATCGCGCCACCGTCGTGCTTGGCAACCATGACCTGCACCTGCTGGCATCGGCCACCAGCGTTCGCAAAACTCATCGCAGCGACACGCTCGACGACATCATGCTGGCCGACGACCGGACGGCGCTGCTCGACTGGGTCCGTACCCGCCCACTCGCCCATCTGGCAGACGGCCATCTGATGGTCCATGCCGGCGTCTTTCCACAATGGTCACCCGAAGAGACGGTGGCGCTCGCCGCCGAAGTCCAGGCTGTGCTGAGCGGTCCGCATTGGGTCGACTTCCTGCGGGTGATGTACGGCAACACGCCCACCCGCTGGAGCCATTCTCTGTCGGGCGATGACCGACTGCGCACCATCGTCAATGGCCTTACTCGCATGCGCTTCATCGACGCCGAGGGCGGCATGGATTTCGAGGTAAAAGAAGGCGCCGACGACGCACCACCCGGCCTCACGCCATGGTTCGATGTGCCGGGCCGGCGAACCGCAGACGTCACGGTGATCTTCGGACATTGGTCGACGCTCGGGCTGCTGATGCGCCCCAATCTGCTCGGCCTGGATACCGGCTGCGTCTGGGGCGGCTCACTGACCGCGGTGAGCCTGCACGATCGGGAGTTGTTCCAGGTGAAGTGCCATCGGGAGCGGGATACGTCGGCGCATTAGGACCTCACGCTGCCCTCACCCTGGCCAGTTGCTCCGGCACCGAATCATCGATCTCGAGCCCTAGCCGCTCGCCGATCGCCGCGCGCGCCCGCCGCACCACCTCCTGACGCGTGACACCATCGCCCGGCAGGATCGGCGCCATCACATGTACCTCGACGATCAGCCGCGCATGACCGGTGATGCGCCAGATCGAGTCCATGAAGGTGGTGTCGCCCACGAACATCACTGCGTGGCTCGCCTCGCCATCGGGGTCGAGATAGCGCAAGCCCACCGGCACCAGGGGCGCGCCGGTGTTCAGCGCGGCCTGCACCAGATTGCCGTGAAAGGGCAGCAGCCGCTTGCCGTCGCTGGTGGTGCCTTCCGGAAACACCGCCGCGCGCAGGCCCGCCGAGAGCTTCTCGCCCATCTGCCGGATCACGCCATGCACCGCGTGGCGCTTGCCGCGTTCGATGAAGACCGTGCCGGCGCGGGCCACCAGCGTGCCGGCCAGCGGCCAGCCCGCAATCTCGGCCTTGGCCGCAAAGGACGCCGGCGCGAGGCTGTCGATCGCAAAGATATCGAGCCACGAGATATGGTTGGCCAGCAGCATGCGGCCCCGCCCTTCGCCATGCTGGCCGCGCATGTCACTGAGCGATTGCGCACCTGGCATCGGCATCTCGCGAACCACCGCGCCGCAGGCCCGCATCATCAGGCGCGACCAGTTGGCGATCAGCCATTCGCGACGCGCATCGCCCACCAATGGAAACACGCCGAAGACCGTGGCCAGGCCGCCGAACAGCAGCGCGATCAGCGCCGGGATGCGATAGAGACGGCGCACAGCCTCAACCAAACGCCACACGTCCGCCGACCAGGGTCGCGCGCACCCGCCCCTGCAGCTCGCGCTGCGCAAACGGCGTGTGATGACCCTGGCTGCGCAGCGTCGCGGGCGACACTACCCAGTGCGCTTGCGGATCAAACAGGCAGACATCGGCAATCGAGCCGATTGCCAGACTGCCGCCATCGCAGCCGGCAATGCGGGCGGCGTCGGTCGTCATTCGGGCGATGGCTGTGGCCATCGGCACACCGGCACGCTGTGCCCAGGACAGCGCCAGCGGCAGCAGCAACTCAAGCCCAGTGACACCCGGCTCGGCCTCGCCGAAGGGCAAGAGCTTGGCGTCGTCATCCACCGGCGTGTGATCGGAGCAGACCGCATCGATCGTGCCGTCGGCCAGCGCCGCACCGAGCGCCTCGCGATCGCGCTGCGAGCGAAACGGCGGCTCGACCCGGCACGAGGTATCGAAGTAGCCGATATCGACATCGGTCAGATGCAGGTGATGGACCGCCACATCGGCGGTCACCGGCAGGCCTTCGCGCTTGGCCGCGCGCAGCAACTCGACGCCAGCCGCTGACGACAGCCGACACAGATGGACCCGGCAGCCATTGCTGCGAATCAGCTCGAAAAGGGTGTGCAAGGCCACCGTCTCGGCACTGACCGGCACGCCCGACAGGCCCAGCCGCCCCGAGACCGGCCCGCTGTGCGCCACACCGCCGCGCGCCAGAAACGCGTCCTGGGGTCGCAGCCAGACGGTGAATCCGAAACTGCGCGCGTACTGCATCGCACGCGCCATGACCTGGGTATCAACCAATGCCTCGTTGGCCTGCGAAAACCCCACGCAGCCGGCCTCGGCCAGCTCAGCCATCTCGGTCAGCACTTCGCCCTTCAGACCGACAGTGAGCGCACCCAGCGGATAAAGATGCGCCTGATCGAGATTGCGCGCCCGATGCTTGAGCATCTCGACCAGACCCGGCTCATCAAGGACCGGATCGGTATCCGGCGGACAGACCAGACTGGTGACACCGCCGGCGAGTGCGGCCTGCATCTCGGACTCGAGTGTTGCTTTGTATTCAAAACCCGGCTCGCGCAGCCGCGCCGACAGATCAATCAAACCCGGGCAGACCACCAGCCCACTGGCATCGATCACCCGCTCGGCAACAAAGCCCGAAGGCGGCGCGTCAAGGGCGACGATTCGCCCTTCATCCAGATGAAGATGGCCGATGCGGTCGAGCCCGCTGGCAGCATCGACAAGCTGCCCATTGCTGATCGTGATCTTCATCGGCCACCCGCCAGAATGCTCATCACCGCCATGCGCACCGCAATCCCGAAGGTCACCTGCTTGAGAATGACCGATTGCGGGCCGTCGGCCACTGAAGATTCGATCTCGACACCGCGATTCATCGGCCCCGGATGCATCACGATCGCATCCGGTTTGGCCAGCGCGAGCTTCTCGGCAGTCAGGCCGTAGTGCTTGAAGAACTCCTGCGCCGACGGCAGCAGCGCACCGCGCATGCGCTCGTTTTGCAGCCGCAGCGTCATGATCACATCGACATCCTTCAGCCCTTCGCGCAGGTCGGTGAAGACCCGCACGCCCATCTGCTCAAGCCCCGGCGGCAGCAGCGTGAGCGGACCGATCGCCCGCACCTCGGGCACACCGAGCGTGGTGAGCGCATGGATGTCGCTTCGCGCGACCCGTGAATGCAGGATGTCGCCGACCACCGCCACCGTGAGATTGGAAAAATCTTTTTTGAAGTGCCGGATGGTGTACATGTCGAGCAGCCCCTGCGTGGGATGCGCATGACGCCCGTCACCGGCATTGATCACATTGATATCGGGGCCGACGTGACTGGCGATCATGTAGGGCGCGCCGCTTTGCGCATGGCGCACCACAAACATGTCGGCATGCATCGCCGCCAGATTGTCGATGGTGTCGAGCAGCGACTCGCCCTTGGAGGTCGATGAGGTGCGCACATCGAGGTTGACCACGTCGGCCGACAGGCGCGTGGCCGCGATCTCGAAGGTGGTCCGGGTGCGGGTGCTGTTCTCAAAGAACAGATTGAAGACCGATTTGCCGCGCAGCAGCGGCACCTTTTTCACCTCACGGTCGCTGACCTCGAGAAACGAGGAAGCGGTATCCATGATGTGCGTGATGATGTCGCGCGGCAGCCCTTCGATGCTCAGAAGATGGCGCAGCTCACCATGATCGTTGAGCTGGGGATTGCGCATCAGGCACGCTCCACGGTCAGGCTGAATCCGCCCTCGGGCAGCCGGCTGAGCACGAAACCCTGCTCGGGCTGCAAGGGGAGGCGGGCACCGCACAGCCCGGCCTGCACCGGCAACTCGCGCCCGCCGCGATCGAGCAGTACCGCCAATTCAACACTGCGCGGACGACCATAGTCGTAAAGCTCGTTGATGGCCGCGCGCACCGTGCGTCCGGTGTAAAGAATGTCGTCGATCAGCAGGATGTCGGCGCCCGCAACCTCGAATTCGATGCGGGTCTTGCCGGCGCCGCTGCCGGTGCCGGTGCGCAGGCCGCGGTGCGCGAAATCGTCGCGGTGAAAGGCGCTTGAAAGAAAGCCCAGCGGCGCATCGGGGCACAGGTCGCGATGCAGCCGCTCGGCAAGCCAGGCGCCACCGGTATGAATGCCGACCAGCGCCGGACGGCGGTCGGTGTGGCTGGCAAGCCAGGTGGCGACCGCGGCTTTGAGGAGTGCGTAGATCGCTTCAGCATCGGGCGAATTGATCGCAGCGGAGGCATCAGCCGGGAAGGATGGGGCCTGGGCAGACGTGTTCATGAGGTGGACACCGGGGGTGGCGACGACTGGGTGCGACCCAGCGCGTCGAGGTATTGAGCCAGGATCACCGCGGCGGCCATCGGATCGTCATGGCCCTTGTGCTGGACGCTATGCGCACCGCGGCGCCCGGTGGCGGCGATGATAGCCTGCGCCTCGCGACTGGAGAAGCGCTCATCCACCGCCTCGACCGCCAGGCCGAATCGACCCCGCAACTGATTGGCAAAGCGCTCGGCCAGGCGGGTGGTCTCGGTGAGGCTGCCGTCTTCGTCGAGCGGGCGCCCCACTACCAGCCGGTCGGGCTGCCAGGTGCGGATCAGCTCGGCGATGCGGGCAAAGCGCTGATCGGTGGGCGCGCTGTCGATCAGCGTCAGCGGACGTGCCGAAGCGCTCAGGGTGTTGCCCAGCGCCACACCGATGTGGCGCACGCCGAAATCGAAGGCGAGCAGGGTCTCGGGCCGAGTCTGTGCCGACGATCGGGGCAGCTCAGGCATGCCCTGCGGCCGACGACAGAAAGGCCGGATTGATGCCCAGCAGACCATAGGCGCGCGCAAGGCGGTCTTCGACCGGCGTGGCGAAGATGACATCGGGGTCGGCCTCGACCGTAAGCCAGGCATTGCGGGCGATCTCGTCTTCGAGCTGACCCGGACCCCATCCGGCATAGCCGAGCGTAACCATCAGCCGCTCGGGCCCGATGCCCTGCGCCACCGCTTCGAGCACGTCTTTCGATGAGGTGAGGCCCAGACTGTCATGGACAGTGACCGTCGAGCTCCAGGCACCGAGCGGCTGATGCAGAACGAAACCGCGATCGGTCTGGACCGGCCCGCCATAAAACACTGCGGACGTGCTGAGCGGCGCAATGTCGAGCTTCAGATCGATGCGATCGAAGAGCGACTTCAGATCGAGTTCCATCGGCCGGTTGATAACCAGACCCAAGGCCCCCTTGGGGCTGTGCTCGGCCAGAAAGACCACCGCACCACCAAAATTGGTGTCGGCCATGCCGGGCATGGCAAGCAAAAAATGATTGGTCAGATTGGTGGCTGCGTCGATGTCGGTCATCGATCGATTGTAAAGGCCGGATGGGGGCCGCACAATCGCAGGCTTTGCCAGGCCTGCCGCCATGCCCCGCGACCCCAACTCTGCCGCTCTCGTCTGGTTTCGCCGCGATCTGCGGCTCCAGGACCATGCCGCGCTCGCCCATGCGCTGGCATCGTGCGGGCGCCTTTACTGCGCCTTCGTCTTCGACCGCGAGATTCTCGATGCGCTGGCGAGCAAGGCCGACCGTCGTGTCGAGTTTATCGCGGGCTCGCTGCGCGAACTCGATACACAACTGCGCGAATCGGGCGGCGGCCTGATCGTGGTTCACGACCGGTCGCAGCACGCCATTCCCGCACTGGCTGCACGACTCGGCGTGCAATCGGTCTTTGCCGCACGAGACTACGAACCGGCAGCGGTGGAGCGCGACCGTCAGATCGACAAACAACTGCGCACCGAGGGCCGGCAACTGCACCTGGTCAAGGATCAGGTGATCTTCGAGGCCGATGAGGTGCTGACTGCTGCCGCTCGCCCTTTCTCGGTCTTTACGCCCTATCGCAATGCCTGGCTGCGCAGGCTCGAGGCCCTCAGCCCTGCGAGCAGCGATCGACCAAGCCCCACACCGCTGACTCAGCGGGCCACGACCGAGCAGGGCATGGCCGAGCAGTCCACGGCCGAACTGGCAAACCGCCGCCTCGCGCCGCTGCCTGCCTGGCTTCGCGATGCCGAGGGGATTGACAGCCCCGACGCACTCGGCACAGACCCGGTCAATGGCGTGCCGAGCCTTGCCGCGGTCGGCTTTGCGCCGACCGATCTCAAAAGCCTTGCGATCACGCCGGGCGAGCGCGCCGCCAGCGCGCTGCTCGAAGATTTCCTGCCGCGTATCGGACGTTATCGCGACGCCCGCGACTACCCGGCGATCAAGGGCCCGTCCTATCTGTCGGTCCATCTGCGCTTTGGCACGGTGCCGATTCGCCGCCTGGTGCGCGAAGCTCGGCACGCCGAGCAAAGCGCGCTTCACAACGGCCCCGACGAGTCCGCCGCCGAGGGCGCGCGCACCTGGCTCTCGGAGCTGATCTGGCGCGACTTCTATTTCCAGATCCTGCATCACCATCCGCGCGTCGAGCACCAGTCGTTCAAAGCCGAGTATGAGCGCATCGAGTGGGAGGGCGGCGAGACCGGCGACGCGCTCTTTGCCGCATGGTGCGAGGGCCGCACCGGCTATCCGCTGATCGATGCCGCGATTGCGCAGATCCGCTCAAGCGGCTACATGCACAATCGCCTGCGCATGGTCACCGCCTCCTTCCTGTGCAAGGACCTGGGCATCGACTGGCGGCGCGGCGAGCGCTGGTTCGCCCAGCATCTGAACGACTATGACCTCTCAGCCAACAACGGTGGCTGGCAGTGGGCTGCCTCGAGCGGCTGCGATGCGCAACCTTATTTCCGTATTTTCAATCCGATCACCCAGTCGCAGAAATTCGATCCGCAGGGCCAGTTCATCCGCCGCTATCTGCCGCAACTCGCCGGCCTGTCAGCCACGCAGGTCCATGCGCCGTGGCTTGTGCCTGTTGCCGACCAGGTACGCCTGGGCTGCGTCATCGGCCGGGACTATCCGGCGCCGGTGGTCGATCATGCGCAGGCCCGGCTGCGCACGCTGACGCGTTATTCGGTTGTCAAGACCGACGCCGGGCGCTGATCCGACAACCGGGATCCTCAGTCTGTAAGCCGGAAAACCGTTGCAGGCAGGCCTGAGCAGCCCCGCTGGCCTGCCGTCCGGACGGCAGAGGACACCCTCTGGCCGAAAGCGGCTGGTCATCAGGACACAAGCGCGAGACGATTCTGTCAAAGAGGCTGCCTCGATCCGCTCGTGGCCAGCCATTCCCTTGTCTGAACTCGACCGAGTCTGATTCACCCGATGGCTGAAGTACTCACTTCCTTCGAGGACGCGACCGCACTGGCTCAGGCAACTCCCCCGAGCACACCGTGGGCGCACATCCGCGCGATGCGCGACAAGCTCGATGTCTCGCTGCAGACCATCGCCGACGGTCACCAGAATTCACCGATCGCGCTCGACGACATCAGGGCCGCCTCGAGCCTGCTGCAAAGACTTTGCCTGCTCGAGACCGATGCCATGCTGTCGGTGCCCCTGCGCCTGACCGGCGGGCGCTACGGCGTTCGCCATTCGCTGGCCACCGCCATCGTGCTCGAATTCATGCTCACGCGCATGGGCACCTCGCCCAGCGAACGACGCACAGCAATCAATGCCGCGCTCACCATGAACCTTGGCATGCACGAGCTGCAGGAGCAGCTCTATGGGCAGGCCGGTGCACTGTCGCCCGAGCAGCGCGCATCCGTGCTTGATCATCCCAATGTCAGCGTCGCACTGTTGCGCGGCGCCGGACTCGAAGACCGGATGTGGCTCGCACTGGTCACACAGCATCACGAGCATCTCGACGGCACCGGCTATCCGCGCAAGCTCTCGGGCGACCAGCTGTGGCCTGCGGCACAGGCGCTGATGCTGGCTGATCGCTGGTGCGCCATGATCACTGAACGCGGCTATCGGCCGGGCGCACCGCCCGATCAGGCGCTGCAGCTCATCGTTGGCCGTGCCAGCGGCGTGGCCAATGCCTCGATCGGCAAGGCCTTGAGCGATGTGCTCGGTCCCTATCCGCCGGGAACACCGGTCAGACTGGTCAACGGCGAAGTCGGCATGGTGTGCCGGCGCACCTATGACCCGAGCGCACCGGTGGTCAGGGTCATGCACCCCACCTACGGACCCAACGGGCCCGACGGGGTCAACCGCCTGTGCATCGAATCGAAGCTGCGCATCGAGACCTGCATACCGGCTGCCGAACTCGGCTTTCCGATCGACAACGAACATTTGTGGCCGGCCACCGGGCCGCTGTAGCGCACGGTTATCGCAGGCAGTCCTGCGCGGCGACCCTCACGATCGCCGCCCAAGCCTGATACGCATCAGCTCACCAGCTGTGATTCGGTGGTGAGCTTCTTGACCAGACGCAGCAACTCGCCCTCTTCGTAGGGCTTGCCAAGGAAGTGCGATACGCCGAGCGAGAAGGCATGATCGCGATGCTTGTCGGCGGTGCGCGACGAGATCATCACGATCGGCACACCCTTCCAGCGCTCGTCTTCGCGCATCTTGCGAGCCACATCGAAACCGTCCATGCGCGGCATCTCGATATCGAGCAGCATCAGATCGGGCACGACGTCCTGCAGCTGGCGCATCGCATCGAGGCCATCACGGGCCAGCACCACCTGATAGCCGTCACGGCTGAGCAGGCGCTGGGTCACCTTGCGCACGGTCACCGAATCATCCACCACCATGACGGTGTGCGGCACTTCGATGCGGGTCGGCGCAAACCCTGCGGTATCGCCCTGCCCGGCCTGATGGCCCGCGCCGCTCTGGGCGATCTGGACCGGATTGAGGATCAGGACGATCTCGCCGTTGCCCAGCACGGTCGCGCCGGCCATCCCGGTCAGACGCGCCAGTTGCGGGCCGACGTTCTTCAGAACCACCTCGGTGCTCGGCGAGACATGGTCGACGTGGAGTGCAAGGCGCTCGACACCCGAGCGCAGCAGCACGACCGGCGAGTAGCGCTGTGCAAGCGGCGTGCATTCGGCCATCTCGAGCAGGCTGCCCAGGAAATAGAGCGGCACCGACGCACCCTGCCATTGGACGGTGTGATCGGCATAACCGGCAGCCAGTGCATCCGGCTTGAGCTGCAGCACCTGCTCGACCAGCGCCGAGGGCACTGCCACGCGCATCGAGCCCACCGTGAGCAGCACCACTTGCGCGATCGCGAGCGACACCGGCAAATGAACATCGAAACAGGTGCCAAAGCCGGGTGTCGAATCGAGCTCGATGCGCCCACCCATGGCGGCCACCTCGGCACGCACCACATCCATGCCGACACCACGGCCGGCAAGCTCGGTGACTTCAGGCGCGGTGCTGAAACCCGGCATGAAGATCATCTGCGCAAGCTCTCGCTCGTTGGGCCTGGCACCGGCCGCGATCAGCCCACGCTCGGTAGCGCGCGCAAGGATGCGCGGATAATTGAGACCGGCGCCGTCATCGGTAAAGCGCAGCGTCACCTCGCTGCCTGCCTGACCCACCGTCAGGCAGATCTCGCCGGTCTCGGCTTTGCCGGCCGACAGCCGATCGGCGCGCGATTCGATGCCGTGGGCCACCGCATTGCGCAGCAGATGCTCGATCGGCCCGCTCATGCGCTCAAGCACACCACGGTCGAGTTCGGCATCGCCGCCCTTGATTTCGAGGTTGACGCGCTTGCCGACTTCCTTGGCGGCCTGGCGCACCACGCGATACATCCGATCGGCGACACTGCCGAACTGCACCAGGCGGATGCGCATCAGATCCTGCTGCAATTCGCGGGTCACCTGATGCTGGCGCGACAGATCCCGGGCCGCTTCGTCGAGACTGCGCATCGCATTTTGCTGGACGGTGGCCACGTCATTGACCGACTCGGCCAGCATCCGCGAGAGCTCCTGAAAGCGCGTGTAGCGGTCGAACTCGAGTGGATCGAAATCGCCCTCGACCTCGCGATTGCGCGCGATGCGCGACTGGATCTGCGAGTCGGCCGCCAGTTCGATTTCGCGAAGCTGCGAGCGCAGCCGATTGACGTTTTCGGTCAGCTCGCCAAGCGACTGACGGATGCCGCCGATCTCGTTGTCGAGCCGTGCACGCGAAATCGACACTTCGCCGGCCTCATTGACCAGCCTGTCGAGCAGATCGGCGCGCACGCGAATCATCGGATGGCTGGCGGTCGGCTGGACAGCGGCCGGGCGCAACTCCACTCGGCGCACTTTCGAGGCCAGCTCGATCGCGTCGCTCAGCGCGGGGGGCTCATTGGAAACGCGGTCGTCCGTCACAGCCTGCATCGGCGTCAGCGACCTGTCGTCAGTCACCGACGACCCATCGGACGTTGCGAGAGCCTGCAGCGCTGCGGCAGTGGCTGCGGCAGAGTTCGGATTGCGCAGCGCCTCGTAGACCGTCAGGATCAGATCATTGCGCGCAATCAGCGCTTCAATAGCCTGCTCGGACACCACCGGCAAACCGATCGCCTGTTCAATCTCGGTTTCGAGATCATGAACCAGCGAGCCCAGTCGCATCGCACCGGCCATACGGGCACTGCCCTTGACGGTATGCAGCAGTCGCATCAGGGATTCAGGTGCCGCCATGTCGGCAGGTCGCTGCGCCCACTGGGTCAGCGCCTCGCCGATCCGGGGCATGAGTTCATCGGCTTCCTCGATGAATACCGGGCCGAGATCGGGATCGAGATCATCATCGAGCGCAACGACCGGATCGGTTTCATCATCGTCGAGCGAGGCCTTGCCATCGAGTTCGAGATCGTCCTCGAAAGCCAGCAGGCCGGCAGCCGCTTCCGGCACCGAGACCGCCTCATCGCTTGACCAGCGACGCGCGAGATCGGCTGCGCGTTCGTTCATCAGGTCGTCGGTCGCAGGTTCCTGACCCGCCGCAAACTGATGCAGCGCGCCAGTCAGACGATCGAGAACAAACCCGTAATCAGCGAGGTCGAGCTTGAGTACCGAGCGACCGGCAACTGACTGTGCCGCCAGGAAGCGCTCGAGTGCCTCGGCACAACTGCGCACAGACAGCAGACCCACGATCCGGCAGATGCCCGCCAGCGAATGCGCTGCGCGCACCGCTTCGTCGGAGGCCGGCATGGACGGCATCGCGGCCCAGCTTTGCCGCGTCTGGCCCAGCTTGCCCAACAGGTCGTCGGCTTCGTCGAGGAATATACGGAACAGCGATCCGCTGAGCATGCGCTCGCCGACTCGGACCTGCGTGTCGGCGCCAGCAGCGGCCTCTGCCTCAAGCGCTGTCTCAAACCCTGTGGCGGCGCTGCCATCGGACACCTCATCGGCGACCGGGTCAGGCCTTGCCTGATTGTCTTCGAGCCCGATGATCTCGAAGGTCATCGGCAAATGGACGCCCCCAGCGTCAAGCTTGATCGACCCGAAGTCGACCGGCAGCTCGATCAGTTCAGGCGAGTCTGCCGGACTCTCGAAAGCGGTCGCATCGAAGGCACTCGCATCGTCGCCTGCCTTGATCGATGCGGCGCGCGAAATCAGGGCTCGGGCATTGACAGTCGCACGCGGGTCCTGACCCAGAAGCGCGACCCAGTCGACAAGGAGTCGGTGGGCTTCGCCCACCAGAGTCAGCAGGGCGTGGTTTGCAGGATGCTCACCCGACAACCAGTCGTTGAGCACCTGCTCGATGGCCCAGGCTGCCTCGCCCAGTGCGTCGAGCCCGACCATCCGGCTCGACCCTTTGAGGGTGTGGAAACCGCGACGCAAGGTGGTCATCGCCTCCGAGTCGGACGGCGAACGCTCGCAAACAAGGCGATTGACCTCGATCGCAGCAAGCACTTCGCCGGCTTCCTCGAGGAAGATCGACATCAGCTCGACATCGAACCCGGCATCATCCGGCTGCGGATTCATCGCCCCTGCCGGCATATCGACTACGACCGGCACCGCGACGATTTCGAAGGCCGTCGCGGAATCGTCGGTATCGACAATGCTACCGCTCGGTTCAGTCGATTCGGCAACAAACTCGATCGCGTCCGAGAGCATCGGAATCGACGATTCTTCAACCGTCAGCAGGGCTGGCGCCGAGATGTCGATCGCTGCCGGCCTGTCGATCGGCGCTGCGGTCGGCTCGACTGTCGGCTCGACTGTCGGCTCGACGACCGTCACGGTCTCGAGCAACTGCGAACCCGGCTCAAGGAGGCGCGCAACGAAACCATGCTCGTCATGCACAAACCGGAAGCCGCCGCGATGACGATCGGCGTCGCGCAGCGACTCTGCAAAGAATCCAAGTGCGCCGAGATTGGCGGCCACCTGCTCGCAATCGGCCTTTGCAGGCTCGCCGGCTGCATCAAGGAAAACGGCAATTCGGCCCGACACCGCATCAGCGCCGGCAGCGGCCTGATCATGTCCGAGAAGCCTGAACGCGCCGCTCACCTGCCCCAGCAGTGTGCCAAGGCTCAGCAGATCGGCACGCGCACCGGGATCGCGAAAAAACGCATCGAGCACCCGCTCGCAGGCGCGAAGATTGACTTGCAGTTCGCCAACGAACGCCTGCAGCGTCAGCCGGGTCTGCGCGGCACGCGACAGTTCGGCCAGCCATTCGGGCATGGGTTCGGCGTCGCCTTCCTGGCGCTCGCACAAGGCATCGAGCCGATCGGCCAGTTCAGCCGCACGACGGTCGTACTGATCAACCTCGGCCGGTCCGCGCTCGAGCGCCTGCTCGACAAAAAGCAAAGCGGTTGCCACTTCGAGCGACAGCAGCTCAGCCAGATTGCTGCTGCTTGCAACCAGCGCCCGACGCAGGCCGCCAATGGTGGCAGCCAGGCGCTTGAGTCCGCCCCAGGGCAGGCGTGCCATCGAGGCATCGAGTTGCTGGGCCGCGCTCGCAAAGGCCGGCAAATCGGCAGCACCTCCCCTGGCGAACTTCTCCCAGGCAGCCTTGGTCTGGACGGTGGCGTCGCGGGCTGCACGCAATCCGCGATTGTCGACCAGACCGTAATGCACCCGCTCCAGGTCAGCCGGAATGGCATCTTTCAAGTCAAACAATTGTTTGACTTCGTCGACCTTCTCCGAGCCACTGCCGGCAGCGGCGATCTGAAAGAGCAGTTCGCGAATCACCCCGTCAGGCACCGTAATGCCGACCTCATTGGCGCGCTTGACCTGCTGGTGGATCCGGGTGACTTCGCGCTTGGCAACCAGATTGACCGGCAGGGCCTTGACGCGAAGGCCATCCAGAAAGGCCACCGCCAGCCACCAGAAGGTCCGCAGCGCCGAAGACTGGCTGACATGCAGCAGTCGCTCGACCGCCTTGCTCATCTGGCCGATCGCAGCCGAATCGCCCGGATCGCGAAGAAAGCCAAGCATGCCGCGCTCAAACGCCGAGCGAACCGTCGCGATGTCGCGATTGGCGGTGCCGGCGCCGCTGAGGAGAGGCGGCGCACGCCGGCTCAGGTCCGGAAAAAAGAGATCGGCAGGCTCAGCGCGCTCGATGCCGCGCAGTGCCAGCAGCTCACGGTAATTGGCAAAGAGTTTGAGCGGGGAATCGCCCGAGCCGGCAGCAATCCCTTCGAGGTATTCGCAGACCGCAGCAAACGCACGGACCAGCACACCCTGAGACTCGAGCGACAGCGCAAGCTCACCGCGCTCGGACAGCGCGAGCAGGTGCTCTGCCTCCATCGTGACGACCCGCACACCTTCGAGATCGACGAACTGCAGCGCGCCGCTGGCCTGATGGACCATGGTGCGCGCAATCGTGATCTGCGAGCGGTCGTCGTCGCCCTGGGCGATCTGGGCCTCGATGGCGACTTCGGCGCGCGTGAGTGATTCGCGAATTTCGCCAAGGCACCATGACAGCGCGGTCAGATCGGGAGACTCGATGCTCATTACGACACCCTGAAACGGGAGACCGAACTCTTCAGCTCACGCCCGAGTTCGGCAAGTTGAACGATGGACCCTGCGGTCTGCTGTGTGCCGTCACTGGTCTGCTCGGTCACCAGCAGGATGCGCTGGATACTCTGAGCAACCGTACCGGCTGACACCGCCTGGCTCTGGGTCGTGCGCGCGATGCCGTCAATCAGTTCGGCGAGCTGGCGCGAGACCCGCCCGATCTCGCCCAGTGCATTGCCGGCGTCGTCAGAAAGTCTCGTACCCAGCACGACGCCCTGGGTGCTGCGCTCCATCGCGGCGACAGCATCCTGCGTATCGAGCTGGATCGTGCGGATCAGCCCGGAAATCTGTCGGGTCGCCTCGGCGCCGCGCTCGGCCAGACGCTGCACTTCTTCGGCGACCATCGTGAAGCCTCTGCCCGCCTCGCCGGCAGACGCCGCCTGGATCGCGGCATTGAGCGCCAGCACATTGGTCTGCTCGGTGAGATCGGAAATCAGCTCGACGATCTCGCCGATCTCCTGCGATGACTCGCCCAGGCGCTTGATGCGCTTGGCGGTCTCCTGAATATGGTCACGGATCCCGTTCATGCCAGAGATCGATTTGTCGACCGCCTGACGTCCCTGCTCGGCCGCACCAAGCGCCTGACGCGCAACCTGTGCCGACTCGGAAGCGCTTTCGGACACATCGCTGATCTGCGACGCCATACGCAACACCGACTCGCCGGTCTCGCGAATCTCACGGGTCTGCTTTTCGGTTGCTCTTTGCAGACCACCCGAAATCGCCGCTGCGCTGGCCGACGCATCGGCCACCAGTTCGGCGGTGATGTTGATGCGCGCCACCAGACTGCGCAGTTCTTCGACGGTGTAGTTGACCGAGTCGGCAATCGCTCCGGTGATGTCTTCGGACACGGTGGCCTGGACGGTCAGATCGCCATCGGCGACCTCCTGCAGCTCATTCATGAGCCTGAGAATGGCGCTCTGATTCTGGTCGTTGGCGCGACGGGCATCGCGTTGCATCGCCTCGGCCTTGGCACGCTGCGCATCGGCCTCGACGATCTGACGACGCACATCCTGCTGGCGCAGAAAATAAAGGCCCGAGCCCGCCAGCGCAGCCACCAGCAAGGCGGCCGCGGTCGCAAGGTCAGCCAGCGAAAGGCCATCGTCGGCACTCAGCAGTTTTGATTGCAGGGCGAGCAGTTCGGTTCGCAATGCCTCGCTGTCGGCGCCGATGCGCTGCGACGCCTCGGACGCCTTGCGCAAGGTCGGCACACCGGCGCTCACCTTGCCGATCGGCACCTCGATCGCGGCATAAGCCTGCGACAGCGAGCCGATCTGCTTGCGAAGATCGGCCTCCCGGCCCGGCGCCAGACGCAGCGAATCGGTGCCGGCTGTCAGCGCCTGAACAGAAGCGCCAAGTCGTGGCGCCAGCGCCTGCAGGGCATCGATCGAGGCCGTCCCGGCGGCACCACCCTGAGCGGCGAGCTGTGTGAGCTGGCGCATCAGGCGCTCAGTCAAGGCGCCCATGCGCGCAAGGCTCGCGACATCGGCCGCCAAGGCGCCTGATGATGTCGCCAGTTGCATCAGTTGATCGATCTGATCGGCCAGTGCCGGCGCATCGGTCAGCACCTTTCGTGAAGCGCTTGCGGTCGCGGCCAGCGCGGCGCCCTCATTCTGGAGGGTCGTGGCTGCCGCATCGGTCAGGCTCCACAGAGCGGTCACCGCAGAGATCTCCTGCGCAAGCGTCTGCGACAGTGGCTTGACCCGACGATCGTCGATCTCGCCGCCCGACTGCAGCAGACCCAATACCTGCGCCAGACGGACCCGGCTGTCGCCGAAATCGCCCAGGGCTTTTGCATCGCCGCTGAGCAGCAGCGGTGCGTTGCGGGCCAGTCGCTGCGAGTGCATCAGCGACTCGCCGACCAGTCGCGTCTGGACCGCCAGCATCGAGGCCCGACGGGCATCGAGTGCATTGAAGCCTATCGCGAGCAGAAGCGATCCGGCGATCAGGCCCATCAGCACGAGCATCTGGCGACGCAACGACAGGCGGCCTACCAAGGGAATGGAAAAACCGCGTCGACCGGCGGCTGGCACGGCCGCAGCAGGCGCCGAGGCGGTACCGCCTCCAAGTGCCAGCAAGGGGCGACGGAACTTGAAATCGATTCGCATGGTGGGTCGATTCTCTGGCGCGGGCTCAGCGGCCAACCAGCAGAAAGTCGCTTCCAGCAGCCAACTTGGCGAGATCGAGCTCGTACCAGCGATTGCCATCGGCATCGAGCAGGGCGTTGCCGACCCACTCGGGTTGCCCTGCGCTGCCGAAAGGCGCGTAAGCGCTGTCGGTGTCGTCGCTGCGCATCGAGGACACATTGCGCAGGCCCATCATGCGGGTGACCATGATCGAGGCATTGAAGTTCAATCGGGATGCAAGCGCCAGCAGGCGCGCATCCTTGCCGCTGTCGGTGCGGCCCAGACGGGCGTAGGCCTGCAGATCGACCACGGTGTACAGCGCGCCGCGCAGATTCACCAGACCGACAAGCCAGTCGCGAGTCAGCGGTACCCGGGCAATCGAATCGGGCACCGGGACGATTTCGCCGGCCTCCGACAGATCGACCAGCCAGCGCTGATCACCGATCATGAGGCCGAGCCGGGCGGCGATGTCGACCTGCGAGCTGGTGTCGGCGGCCGGCTCGAGCGATGGCAACGAGATCACCGGCTCTTCCTGATCAAGCATGCCTCGCATCCTTTCAATGAACCAGTTCCGCGATCTTTGCCAACAACACCTCGGCATCGACCGGCTTGGTCACGTAATCGCGGGCACCCTGACGCAGGCCCCAGATCCGGTCGGTCTCGGTCGACTTGCTGGTGCACAGAATCACCGGAATCGACTGGGTGGCCGGATCGCGATTGAGCGCCCGCGTAATTTGAAAACCACTTGAGCCCGGCATCACGACGTCCATGACGACCAGCGCCGGTCTCTCGAGCCTGATCTTGGCCAAGGCATCGTCGCCGTTCTCGGCGGTGAGCACTTCGTAGCCCCTCTTCGTGAGCAGGTCAGTCAGAAAGAAACGCTCGGTCGGCGAATCGTCGACCACAAGAATGATCTTCTGGGCCACCAGGGTCACCATTGTTGTCAGACTCCGATCGTGCGCCGCGCATGCTGCGCAACACATTTAAGCAGGCTGTCTTTGGTAAAGGGCTTGGTGAGGTACTCCTCGCAACCGACCATACGGCCGCGGGCGCGGTCGAACAGCCCGTCCTTGCTCGAGAGCATCACCACCGGGGTGGCGTGCAGTCGGGGGCTCTTCTTGATGAGCGCGCAGGTCTGATAGCCATCGAGACGCGGCATCAGGACGTCGCAAAACACCAGGTCGGGCGCATGGTCGGAGACCTTGGCCAGCGAATCGAAGCCATCCTCAGCAACGATGACTTCGCAGCCGGCCTGCTTCAGAAAAATTTCGGCGCTGCGCCGGATCGTGTTGCTGTCATCGATGACCATCACTTTGAGGCCGGCGATCGAATCTGTTGCACTCATCTTTATCCTCGCAGCCCCTCATGCTCATGGCGTGCTCACAATTCGACCAGTTCGAAGTCTTCCTTGCGGGCGCCGCACTCAGGGCAGGTCCAGTTCATCGGCACGTCTTCCCAACGTGTGCCAGGCGCGATGCCTTCATCGGGCAGGCCCGCGGCTTCGTCGTAAATCCAGCCGCAGATCAGGCACATGAAGGTTCGTGTCGTCGATTGATCACTCATCGTTGTTCCACCGTTGTCCATTAGAGTAGGAAGCCGGGGATGTTACCTGCCTGCGCCGATGAGCCTCTGGGAAACCCCGACGGGCGGCTTGACTGCATCCGTCGCGCCACACTACCTGCTGAAACACCGATAACCCCCTCTACCGGAATCCGATGAAGCCCCTCCTGCGCGGCCTGTACGCTCTCACCCCCGACGACACCGACCTGGCGCGCCTCACGCGCCTGGTGAGCCTGGCGCTGCAAGGCGGCGTTGACGCGCTGCAGTTTCGCGTCAAGGGCGGCACACCCACCGAGCGTCGCGAGCTTGCGATTGCGGTCAAACGCCTGACCGATGCGGCGGCCGTGCCGCTGATCGTCAATGATGAGGTCGAGCTCGCCTGCGAGATCGATGCTGCCGGCGTGCATATCGGTCGCGATGACGGTGATCCGCGCCGGGTGCGCGCGCGCATCGGCGCGAATCGACTGCTGGGAGTGAGCTGCTACAACGATCTCGAGCGCGCCCGATC
>CANKWX010000016.1 GCA_947487165.1 Burkholderiales bacterium | reverse complement strand
GGGTGCGCGATGAACTCGGGCTCGATGTCTGGAAGGCGGTTGCCGAGATCTACTGGCCGCAAAGCGATACCGATCTCGCCGCCTGCCGCGCCGCAGTCATGACGCAGAACGCGGCCGCTCGGCGCAGCGCGGCGCACAGCCTCAAGGGCGCCTCTGCGAGCCTGGGGTTCGCGACCATCGCCTCGCTGGCTGCCGTGCTCGAGCGATGCGAACCGGACGTGGCGGGGCCCACGCTGACACGGCTTGAATCGGCTTATGAGCAAACCCGCACCGCCTGGTCGCTGACAGCAATCGTCACCGACTGACGCCGAACGCTGCGGCGTGGCTACAATGCCGGTCATGAACCGACGCTTCCTGATAGGCAGTCTGATGGGCGGCCTTGCAAGCACTCTTACCGGCAGCGTTCTGGCGACACGGCCCGGATCCGCCCGCGCGCAGTCCGACGGCGAACTCGATGTCCCGTATGTGACCACGCCTGCGAATGTGGTCGATGCGATGCTCCAACTCGCCGAAGTGGGGCCGAACGACCGTCTGCTCGATCTCGGCTCGGGCGACGGGCGAATCGTCATCACCGCGGCGCGCCGCTTTGGCATCACCGCGCTGGGGATCGAGATCGATCCGACACTGGTCGAACTCTCGCGAAAGAATGCCAGCCTCGAGGGGGTAGCCGAACAGGCCCGCTTCATCGTTGCCGACCTGATGACCGCCGACCTCAGCCGCTTCAACGTCATCACGATGTACCTGTTGCCCGATGTCAACCTGCTGCTGCGCCCGAAGCTGCGCCGTCTGCCCGCTGGCACCCGCATCGTCTCGCACGACTGGGACATGGGCGACTGGCTGCCTGAGCGCACGGTCGAAGTGATCGCGCCCGACAAGCGGGTCGGCCTGCGCAAGGTCAGCCGCCTGATGCGCTGGACCGTCTGAGCGCAGCGACCCGCCTTGAATCCGCTCAATCTGCGTCCCGATTACCTGCGCCTGGTTCTGACCGGCTTGGCCGCGCTGCTGATTCTCTGGCAGCGGCTGCTGGTGCCGGTACTGCTTGGCATGCTGGTCTATGCCTGGAGCTGCCTGCTCGCCGACCGCCTCGCCGGGCGCTTCGGCGTCAGCCGCACGGTCTCCGCCTTGAGTGGCGCAGTCGTCGGCACGCTGGTGTGCGCCGCCTTCGCGGGGCTGGTCACCTGGACGGTAGCGCTCTCATCGGGCGAGGAATTGCGAACCTTTCTGATGCGCATCGAGGATTCGCTTGACGCCCTGCGTGTGGCCCTGCCCGCAAGCCTTGCCGAGTCGATTCCCAATGACCTTGTCGAGTTGCGGACCCGGGTCTTCGACTGGCTGCGCCAGCACGCGGCCAGCATCGGCGGGCTGGGCAGCAAAGTCGCTCATGCGCTGGCACAGGGCATCTTCGCGATCCTGGTCGGTGCCATGGCGGCGGCGGCCACCTGGCGCCCGGGCATGCTGATGGCCGAAGACCGCTTCCTGGGCCGGCTGCTGATGGTGCTCGAGAGGGTGGTGCTGGCCCAGGGCCGCATCGCGCTATTCAACACCACGATGACCGCGCTCTACCTCTTTGCAGTGCTGCCGGCATTCGGCTATGTGCTGCCGTTTCGTGGGCTGCTCTGCCTGTTCACGCTGGTGACCGGCATCATGCCGGTGGCAGGCAATTTGCTCGCCAATATTCTGATGACGCTGATTTCGCTGGCAGTGGCACCGGCGGTGGCGCTCGCCTCGCTCTTGTTTCTGATCGCGATCCACAAGGCCGAATACTTCATTAATGCCCGCACCGTCGGCTCGCAGGTGCAGGTGGCGTCCTGGGAGATCCTGGCCGCCATGCTGACCGGCGAGGCACTGTTCGGCGTCCAGGGGCTGGTGGCCGCGCCACTGGTCTATCCCTTCTTCAAGCGTGAGATCGCTCGACTGAGAGAGCGGGGCTGACGCCCCGAAGCCAGCAACTCAGTGCGGCAACTCAGTGCGGCGTCCAGCGCAGCAGGATCATGCCGATGCGCTGCGGGTTGAGCGCACGCGGCTCAAGCGGCGCGGTGAATTCGACGGTTCTGACCGACAGCGCATAGTCGACCGACCAGGTCTTGCTGAAGGCCCAGGACGCACCGCTGATCGCCTCAGCCACCCACGGTCGATGCTCGATGAGCGAGTCGTAGCCATAGGTGGCGCCGTCGATCAGGATGTTGCGGGCGACACCGCGCACTTGCGCACCGGCATAGACATGAAGCCCCTGCGGACGGCGCGACAGCGCCATCTCGCCAGGCCATTCTGGGCCCTGCGGCAAGGCTCCGGCGCGCACCATCGCACCCACACCGGCCTGCGTCACCGGATTGCCGAGCTGCACCAGCGCTCGGCTCACCAGATCGAAGCGACCCGGCGAAATCGGGGTCGCCACCATCCCCGACCAGTTGAACTCAAGCACCGGCTGGGCCCGGACCTGCAGCCCCCAACCCAGCGGCAGGGGATTGCTGATGATCCGGTGGACCGTATTCTGCACCGGCTCACCCAGCGCCGCCGGACCGATCACGCCGAGCGACAGGCCCAGACTCTGGCGCGTGCGCTCACCATAAACAACGCTTGAGAGCGTCGCCGAGAGCGCCGCGGCATAGGGCCAGTCGTAGGGCTGCGGCGCGGTGGTGCTGAGATAGGCAGGCGTGAACATCGCCTGGCCGATGCTCCAGACGCGGGCCGTGCGCGCACCGGCGTCGCAGCCGATGACATTGGCGCACCAGGCAGCCGACAGCCGGGCATCGACATCGGCCGGGTCGGATTCGAGCGCCCAGCGGGCAAAGACGCCACTGGTGTACCAGCGCTCCTGCGAAGCGGGCGTGAAGGCGAACTGATCGTTGTCGAGCTGGACTTCGAGGCCGAGCAGACGGCCATCGGCGGCATGCGCCGGCGGACCACCAAGCGCCACCGCAAGCAGCATCGTCGCCATCAGACCGGCAAGACCGGCCTGATGGCTCGTCCTGTCGCTCGTCCTGTCGCTCACTTGGTGACTCACTCTCCCGCCGACCCGGCACGCTGTTCGAGCAACTCCCACTTCTCGAGCAGCGACAACAGTTCGGTCTCGATCGCCTGCAGTCGATCCTGGTCGGTCCGCTGAGCCTTCACATCGCGGCTGTAGTAGGCCGGATCGGCAATCGCGGCCGCCAGCGTCGCCTGCTCGGTTTCAAGCGCGGCGATCTTTGCCGGCAGCGCCTGCAGCTCACGCTGCTCCTTGAAACCGAGCTTGCGCGCACGCACGGCCGGCGCGGCCGGACTCGCCGCTGCGGCGGGACCGCCGTCGCGCCCCCGGCCGCCCCGCATCGGATCGTTCGGAATGACCTGCGGCGAAGGCGCAGCGCGCATGCGAAGCCAGTCGGAATAGCCGCCGACATATTCACGCCAGTGGCCCTCACCCTCGGCGACCAGCACCTGGGTGGCAACGTTATCGAGAAAAGCCCGGTCGTGACTCACCAGCAGCAGTGTGCCGGTGTAGCTTTGCAGCGTGTCTTCGAGGAGCTCGAGCGACTCGATGTCAAGGTCGTTGGTCGGCTCGTCGAGCACCAGCAGATTGGCCGGACGGGCAAAGAGGCGCGCCAGCAGCAGGCGGTTGCGTTCGCCGCCCGAGAGCATGCGTACCGGCGACTGCGCGCGGCGCGGCGGAAACAGGAAGTCGCCGAGATAGCTCATGACATGCTTGCGTTCGCCGCCGATCTCGACCCATTCGGAGCCGGGGCTGATCGTCTCGGCCACGGTCTTTTCAGGATCGAGCTGCTCGCGCATCTGATCAAAATAAGCCACCTGCAACTGCGTGCCCAGGCGGCGCTTGCCGGCATCAGGCTCGAGCGTACCCAGGATCAATTTGAGGATGGTCGACTTGCCGGCACCGTTGGGGCCGATCAGGCCGAGATGGTCGCCCCGCATCAGGTTGAGCGACAGGTCCTTGACCACCGGGCGTCCGGCAAAGGTCTTGCTGATGCCTTCGAGCTCGGCCACCAGCTTGCCGCTGCGCTCGCCCGGGTCGATCGCCATGCGCACCGTGCCCATCTTGTCGCGACGGGCGTCGCGGTCGCGGCGCAACTGCTCAAGGCGGCGCACACGGCCCTCGTTGCGGGTGCGACGAGCCTCGACGCCCTTGCGGATCCAGACCTCTTCCTGCGCCCAGAACTTGTCGAACTTCTGGGCCGCGGTGCGCTCGGCGGCGAGCTGCTCGGCGCGCAGGCGCTGATAGGCCGTGAAATTGCCCGGAAACGAGCGCAGCACGCCGCGATCGAGTTCGACGATGCGGGTGACCACCGAGTCGAGAAAGAAACGGTCGTGGGTAATGATGATCGCTGCCGGCACACGCTTGAGCAGCTCTTCGAGGAGCTCGATGCCGGCAATATCGAGATGGTTGGTCGGCTCGTCGAGCAGCAGCAGATCGGGCTCCAGCGCAAAAGCCAGCGCCAGTGCCGCACGCTTGCGTTCGCCGCCCGAGGCGGTCGCCGGGTCGGCAACTTCATTCAGACCGAATCGCTGCAGATACTCGGACAGCCGGGCCTGCACCCGCCAGCGCTCGCGCTCGTCGTCGAAGGCCTCGAGCTGGCCGCGCTCGAGCAGGCTGTCGTGCAGGGTGTCGGCCACCGGCAGCACCGGCTCCTGCTCGACCGCACCGATCTTCAGACCGTCACGCCGCTGCATCAGACCGTCGTCAAGCGGCAATCGCCCGGCAATAACCGACAGCAACGAGGACTTGCCGGTGCCATTGCGACCAATCAGTCCGATTCGTTCGCCCGAGAGCAAGGAAAATCCCGCGGAATCAAGCAGGGGCAGGTCGCCGAACGCCAGTTGGGCGTCGACCAGGGTCAGCAGGGAGGAGGCACTCATCGGCCGCACGATACCGGAACTTCGTTGCGTCACGGCGGCTCGCTATACTCGTCGGTTCGAACATCGCTTCAATTTCTTCAAGCATCCGCGGCCCTTGCGTCAAACGAGGCAGCGCGGCCGGCTGAAATCCCGAATGGCCAATTTACTGCTCCTGCTGCTGGTCAGTCCCTTCGCCGGCGCGCTGATCCTGGCCGCGCTGGCGTCGACGCCACGCCCGCTCGAACTGTCGCAAGCCGTGGCCGCCGAGAAGGCTCAGCTGCAGCGGTCGGCCTGGATCGCCGGCGCGGCAGCAGGGCTGTCGGCGCTGGCCTTGCTGGCACTCGCCGCCGAGGTCATTGCGGGCACGCCTGCCCGGGCAAGCTGGGCCTGGCTGCCGGCGCTCGGCGTGGGCTTCGGTCTGCGCCTTGACGGCCTGGCGCTGCTTTTTAGCGGCCTGATCGTCGGTATCGGTCTGCTGGTGGTGCTCTATGCCCGCTACTACCTGTCGCCCGACGATCGCACCGCGCGCTTTTACGCGCTGCTGATGGCTTTCATGGGCGCGATGCTCGGGATTGCGCTGGCCGACAACCTGATCGTCCTCGCGATGGCCTGGGAGCTGACCAGTCTGATCTCCTTTTTGCTGATCGGCTTCTGGCAGCACCGCCGCGATGCCCGTCAGGGCGCGCGCATGGCGCTCACCATCACCGGTTTCGGCGGCCTCGCACTGCTCGCCGGCCTGCTGATGCTCGGCTCGATCGCCGGTGGCTTCGATCTCGACACCGTGCTCGGCGCGGGCGACATCGTGCGGGCGCATCCAATGTATCCGGTCTGCCTCGGCCTGATCCTGATCGGCGCCTTCACCAAGTCGGCCCAATTCCCCTTTCATTTCTGGCTGCCGCAGGCGATGGCGGCGCCCACCCCTGCATCGGCCTATCTGCACTCGGCCACCATGGTCAAGGCCGGCATCTTTCTGCTGGCAAGGCTCTATCCGGTGCTCTCGGGCACCGATCTGTGGTTCTACAGCGTGACGATCGCAGGCGGCATCACCCTTCTGGTGGGCGCCTGGAACGCGATCTTCAAGCACGACCTCAAAGGCCTGCTGGCCTATTCAACCATCAGCCAGCTCGGGTTGATCACCATGCTGCTCGGCCTGAACTCGCCGCTTGCCGCGGTGGCCGCGCTCTTTCACCTGCTCAACCATGCGACCTTCAAGGCCTCGCTCTTCATGGCCGCAGGCATCATCGACCACGAGACCGGCACCCGCGACATGCGGCGCATCAACGGCCTGTGGCGCACGATGCCGATCACCGCAACCCTGGCGATCGTTGCCGCTGCCTCGATGGCCGGCGTGCCGCTGCTCAATGGGTTTCTTTCGAAAGAAATGTTTTTTGAAGAAGCGCTCGCGGTCGAAGGGTCACGAACGGTGCGCTTTCTGGTGCCGGCCGTCGCAGCGCTGGCCGCCGCCCTGTCGGTCGCCTATTCGGCGCGCTTCATCCACGATGTGTTTTTCAACGGCGCGCCGGTTGACCTGCCCCGCACGCCGCATGAGCCGCCGCGCTTCATGCGCGTGCCGGTCGAGATGCTGGTCGTGATCTGCCTGGTGGTCGGCCTCGTGCCGCAACTGACGATCGGCCCGCTGCTGGCCATGGGCGCGCGCGACATGCTGGGCGGCCCGCCGCCCGAGTTTTCGCTGGCGATCTGGCACGGTTTCAATGCGCCGCTGGCAATGAGCGTTGCGGCGCTGTTTGGCGGAGCGCTGCTCTATGGCTGGCTGCAGCGCCAGTACAGTCTGCACACCACCGATGACGACGAAGGCGCGGGCAAACGGCTTTTCGAGCAGACGATGGCGACCCTGATCGCTTCGGCGCGTCGGGTGAATGCATCGCTCGACGGCATCGGTACCCGGACCAACCTGCTCCTGACGGTCTGCGTGGCCATTGCCGCCGGGGCCCTGCCCTGGCTGCTCGGCCCGTCGCCGCTTGCCGGCATCACGACCAACCCCTTTGAGGGCATCAGCCTCATCGCACTCGCCATGTGGACGATCGGTGTGGCGGCGACCGTGGCCAGCGTGATTCTGGCTCGGGCCCGACTGCCGGCGCTGGTGACGGTCGGTGCGCTCGGCCTGGTGGTGAGTCTGACCTTCGTGTGGTTTTCGGCGCCCGATCTGGCGCTCACCCAGTTGCTGGTCGAGGTGGCCACCATGCTGGTCATGATGCTCGCGCTGCGCTATCTGCCCTCACGATCGCCGCGTGAACTCGACGATCGGCGCAAGCTGCGCGACGGCGTGATCGCCGCAACCGCCGGTATCGGCATCGGCGTGATCGCCTGGGCGACCATGCTCAGACCCGCCAGCAGCCTGTCTGAGTTCTTCCTGACCAGGGCCCTGCCGGAGGGCGGCGGCACCAACGCGACCAATGTCATCATCGTCGACTTTCGCGGCTTCGACACTTTCGGCGAGTCCTTCGTCATGGCGGCCGCCGGCCTGGTGATCCACGACCTGATCGCCCGGCTGTCGCTCGCACCGGTGACCGGGCCGGCCCGCACCGGCCGCCTGGCCGCCCTTGAGCAGCGCCATCCGCTGATGCTGGCGACCACCGCCCGGATCCTGCTGCCCTTTGCGCTGATGGTCTCGGTCTATTTCTTTTTGCGCGGGCACAACCTGCCGGGCGGTGGCTTCATCGCCGGGCTGATCACCGCGATCGTACTGATGCTGCAGACGGTCTCCAATGGCGCGCAGGCGTTTGCGCCAGGACCGGGGATGAGCGACTCGGCCCTGGCCAAAAAGCTCAGCTGGCTGCACACCACGATCGGCCTGGGTCTGCTGATCGCCTGTCTGACCGGACTGGGCAGCTGGCTGCTCGGCTATCCCTTCCTGACCTCAAGCTTCGTTCATCCCCATCTGCCGATCGTGGGCGAGTTGCCGCTGGCAAGCGCCGCTGCCTTTGATCTCGGCGTCTATCTGAGCGTGGTGGGTGCCACCGTGCTGGCGCTGGCAGGCATCGGTCGACTGGCGCGAGGAGCCTGATCATGGAACTTCTGATGGCCAGCGGGATCGGCGTGATGATGGCGGGCGGCATCTACCTGGTGTTGCGCCCGCGCAGCTTCGATGTGGTGCTCGGCCTGACCCTGATCTCGTATGCGGTCAACCTCTTCATCTTTTCGATGGGTCGCCTCACTATCGGTGGCGCACCGATCGTGACCCAGGGCAGCGCCGACAAGCTCGCCAGCCTGGCCGATCCGCTGCCGCAGGCACTGGCGCTGACCGCCATCGTGATCGGCTTTGCGATGACCGCCCTGCTGCTGGTTCTTGCGGTGCGTCAGCATGCTGCCGGCGGCAACGACCTGATCGACGCACCAGCGCCTCGCGACCCTGCCCCCTCCGATCGGCCGGACGTCGGATGAACCATGCGCCGATCGTCCCGGTGATCCTGCCGGCCCTGGTGGCCGCGCTGATGCTGATCGACCGGCGGATCGGCTCGCAGCGGGCACTGGCCTGGCTGTCGGCCGTGCTGGTGGCCGGCTGCGCGGCCTGGATGCTGACGCTGGCCGCTGACGGCTGGCGCAGTGTCTATCTGGTGGGCAACTGGCCGGCGCCCTGGGGCATCGTGCTGGTCGCCGATCGGCTGTCGGTCCTGATGGTGATGCTGACCAGCCTGTTGGCACTGATTACGCTGGCGACCGCTCAGAGCGGTTGGGACCGACGCGGCGAGCATTTCCATCCGCTGATGCAGATCCAGCTGATGGGCCTGAACGGCGCCTTCCTGACCGGTGACCTGTTCAATCTTTTTGTCTTCTTCGAAGCGCTGCTGATTGCCTCCTATGGTCTGCTGGTTCACGGTGACGGCTCAGAACGCATCCGCGCCGGACTGACCACAGTCACCCTCAACCTGGTCGGATCGGCGCTGTTTCTGATCGGCGCGAGCCTGCTCTACGGCGTGACCGGAACGCTGAACTTCGCCGATCTGGCGCTGCGGGTGGCGCAGCTCGACGGCGCGGGCGTCACGCTCGCCCACACCGGCGCGCTGCTGCTGCTGACGGTCTTTTGCCTGAAGGCGGCCATCCTGCCGCTGGGCTTCTGGTTGCCAGGCACCTACGGCCCGGCGGGTCCGGCGGTTGCGGCCCTCTTTGCAGTGATGACCAAGGTCGGAATCTACGCAGTGTTGCGGCTGTTCACGCTGGTCTTCGGCGCATCGGCCGGGGCGCTGGCCGAGGTCGCCTTCCCCTGGATCGTGGCGCCGGCGGCGGCAGGCTATCTGCTGGCCATGGTGTGCGCGCTGGCCGGCACCGACCTGCGCAAACTCGCGTCGGTGCTGGTGATGGCATCGGCCGCCTTCCTGCTGATCGGCATCGGGCGGGCAAGCGAGGCCTCGATCGCCGCGGCGGTCTACTATCTGCCGCACACCACGCTGTCGGCGGCAGCCTTGTTCCTGGTGGCCGGGCTGGTCGCGCGCAGTCGCGGCGAGCGCGCAGGCGACCGACTGCTGACCGGCCCGGCCCCGCTGCGCCCGGCGCTGGTCGGCGGCCTCTTTTTCCTGAGCGCAATTGCGGTCGCCGGGATGCCGCCCTTCGGCGGCTTCATCGGCAAAGCGATGTTGTTGCTGTCGATGCTGCCGGACGACGGCCTGCAGGGGGTCGTCGGCACGATCAGCTGGCTCTGGTTCATCATTCTGGCAGGCAGCCTGCTGGGGCTGATCGCGCTGGCGCGCGCCGGCAGCACGCTGTTCTGGAAATCGGACGGGCCGCCTGCGCCCGATGCCGGCAGCGTCAGCTGGCGCGATGCGCTGCCGGCAACGATCACGCTGGCGCTGATTGCCGCACTTGCGATCGGCTCGGCGCCGCTGCAACGCTACGCTCAAGCCACCGCGCAGGATCTTCTGCAAACCGATGCCCTGATCGACGACGTACTGACCACCGGAGCTCGGCCCGGGCCGCATCAACCCTCACCGCAAACCTTTCGATGACAGTCACCGGTCTGCTCAGGAAGCTGCTGCCTCGCCCCTGGACGGCGCTGTGGCTGTGGCTGACCTGGCTGCTGCTCAACCAGTCGGTGGCGCCCGGGCACCTGCTCCTGGGCGGCGTGCTGGCGATTGCCCTGGCCCGCTGGGCAAGCGCCAGCCACCTTCTTGCGCACGGTAGCGGCAAGGCCCCCCTCGGACGGCGCCTCACCATGGCCGCGCGGCTTTTCGCCACTGTGGTCGCCGATATCGTCACCTCTAACCGCCAGGTAGCCGGTCTGATTCTCGGTCGCCCCGATCGCCTTCGGCCCGGTTTCGTCTGGGTCAGGCTCGATCTTCAGCAACCCGGCTCGATCACCCTGCTGTGCGCAATCGTCACGATGACGCCTGGAACCGTCTCGGCCGAACTGTCGGATGACCGCAAGTGGCTGCTCGTCCATGGGCTCGATGTCGACGATCCGCCGGCGCTGGCCGCACTCATCAAGACTCGCTATGAAACCCCTGTCCGGGAGATTTTCGAATGATCGGCATGGCCATTTCGTTCGCGCTGTTGCTGTTTGCCGTGGCCATGCTGCTGGCCGCCTGGCGATTGCTGCGGGGGCCCGACCTCCTCGACCGCGTGCTCGCACTCGAGACGCTCTACACCAATGCCATCGCGGTCGTGATCCTGCTCGGCCTGAAGTTCGCCACGCAACTCTATTTCGAAGCCGCGCTGCTGATGGCAATGCTGGGCTTCATCGGCACGGTGGTGACGGCGCGCTTTGTGGGCCGCGGCGACGTGATTGACCATGACTGAGCGACGATAACTGCGCGACCATGACTGAGCAAATGAGCCACGCCGCGCCAGCCGCCATGACCCTCGAAGGCCACTGCCATGACCGTCGCTGAATTGCCGCGCTGGATCGAAATCCTGATCAGCGCCCTGCTGATCTTCGGCGGCTTGACCGCCGTGCTCGGTGCACTCGGACTGGTGCGGTTCAGAACGTTTTTCACCCGACTGCATGCCCCCACCAAGACCAGCACCCTGGGAGTCGGCGGCGTGCTGCTCGGGTCAATGATCTATCTGAGCTGGATCTCGGAGATGGCCGTGATTCATCAGGCGCTGATTGCGGTGTTCGTGTTCATGACCGCGCCGATCTCGGCTCACCAGATGGCCAAAGCGATGCTTGACGCCAACCCCAAGATGCGTCCGCCGCTGCCCGAAAGCGGTCATGTCGAGTTGCCGCGAACCGGCAACGACCCGGCGGGCGATCAGGCCACCAGCGCAACCGAGCGCCCGGCGCAAAGCTGACGCGAAGGGCTCAACGCTGACGCGGCGGGCTCAGTCAGTCTTGGCGTCTTGCCGGCTGGTGGTCTCGTCCACCCACAGGCGGGAATGGCGCGGCACACCGGCCAGCAGAAAATTCATCTGATCGGCGACGATGCGCCGGTTGGCAAGGATGAAGGCCTCATGGCGGTTGGGCACGTAGGGCACATAGAGCAAAGGCATGCCGGCCAACTCGGGCGTGCGGTTGCCCTTGCGCTGATTACAGGCCCGGCAGGCGGAGACCACGTTCTGCCAGACGGTGCTGCCGCCACGCGAACTCGGTGTGACATGCTCCATCTCGAGGGCGCCGCCCGAATAGCGGCCGCCGCAATAAGCGCAGATATGCCGGTCGCGGGCAAACACCATGGCACGGTTGAGCGGGGTGCGGTCGGTGCCGCCGCGAAATCGCCAGCGCGGCCCGTCGATAGCGATGATGGCTGCGATCTCGAGCGTCGACTGTCGGCCACTCAAGCGGCTGATGCCACCATGCAGGACGGTGCGAGTCGAGCCCAACTCCCAGCGAACCTTGCCGCTGGCGTAATAGCCAGCAGCACTTTCGTGGTCGATCCAGCGGACCGGTGTGCCAGCGACGTCAAGAGCGAGGATGTCATGCATGGAATCGATCATCGAACCTGAGAACCGAAAGAGTGATCATAGTGCTTTCTCGTTACCATTCGTTATGACCAAACCCAGACTGCTGCTTCTTGCCACCGGCGGTACGATCGCCGGGATTGCGCCGACTGCGGCGAGTACGCTGTCCTACGCGCCAGCATCGCTCGGCGCCGACAGCCTCATCGCTTCGGTGCCCGCACTCGGTGATCTGGCCGACATCACGACCGAGACGCCCTTTTCGACCGGCAGCCAGCACATCACCAGTGCCCACTGGCTGACACTGGCCGCGCGGGTGCGCGAGGCAAGCGTCGACCCGTTGATCGACGCGATCGTCATCACCCACGGCACCGATACCCTCGAAGAAACCGCGCTGTTTCTCGATCTGACCTGCCCGCGCGACAAGGCAGTGGTGCTGACCGGCGCGATGCGCCCGGCCACCGCATTGAGCGCCGACGGGCCGATGAATCTCTACGCGGCCGCAGCGCTGGCAGTCAGCCCGGCATCGCGCGGTGCCGGCGCCATCGTGCTCATGAACGACCAGGGCTTCGGTCCCGACCGGGCTGCCAAGGTTCACACCTCACGCGTCGATGCCTTCGTTGCACGCGGCGCGATGCCGCTGGCGCTGATGATCGACGGCAAGGCGGTCTGGCAGACGCCCGCAGCGGCAGCAGCCGGCCGTCGACCGTCGCTGGCCGCGCACTTCGCCGACTTGCCCCCCGCCCTGCCAAGAGTCGACCTCCTCGCCCAGCAGGTCGATGGCGATCCGGCGATCGTCGACTGGTGCCTGCAGCGGGGCGCCCGGGGCATCGTGCTGGCCGGCACCGGCCACGGATCGATATCGCGCCCGATCGAGGCGGCGCTCGGGAAGGCGTCCGAAAGGGGATGCCTGGTGGTCAGGGCCAGCCGGATCAGCGACGGACCGGTGATGCACGGTGCAAGCGTGGATGACGACCGCTTCGGATTCATTGCGGCAGGCTTCGTGACACCTCACAAGGCCCGACTGCTGCTGTCGCTGCTGATTGCCGCTGGGCTCGATCGTGAGGCCGCGCGGGCGATGTTCGCGAGCTTTTAGGCGCGAGACGCCCCGGGGCCTTGCTCAGCCGCGAGCCGACAGGGCGGCGCGCTGCGCGAGGCGATCGAGACGCGCCTCAAGATCGCGCAGTTCTTTGCCGAAGCGATCGAGCTGGCGACGCTCGAGCAGTTGCCGGTCTTCGTCGACCAGGAACTGGCGCAGGCCGCTCTGCGCTCGATCGCCGATCGACTGCGCCTGGCGAACACCGGCACGCGCGGCGCCCGCCATCCGGTGAGCGACCACATCGCCCACCAGTTTGCTCAGGTCTTCCTCGACATCCCAGCGCAAATGCTGCGCGATCTCGCCGACCGCGGCCGCGACCATGACGTCGCCTTCCACCTTGAGATGACCGGTCAGCCCGCTGGCGCCATCGCGCACCGCGCCCAGCAGCGCACTGAACGTGGGCGTGAGCGACAGGGTCACGCTCGGCGTGTCGATACTGGCAAGCTCGAGCGTGCCATCGTCGGCGATCCGGGCGTCAGCCGAGACCGCACCCAGCGGCGCCAACACCACCATCCGTACCGTGCGCCCGCAGTGGGTACGCAGCCGGTCGCGCGCCCATGTCTGCTGACGCAGAACATGGTTCAGGGCGCTGATCGCGACCTGAGCCAGCGGCAGGGCAAGGGCGACCATCGTCGGCTGGGCGCGGTGGCGGCTGGACGAGACGGTTGGACGAAAACCGGTTCGACCGGGGCGTGCCGAAGCCGCTCAGGCGCGGCTGAGCTGCTGGATGCCACCAAGCACCCAACCGCCCTCGTCCTGCAGCGGACGGGTGAAGTTCCAGACCTCATCGAAAGGCGCCGCCGCAGCGCCCGCTTCTTCGCGCAGCATGCCCGAGAAGCGCACGCTGGCCAGTTGATCGACGCTGCCCGACTCGACACCCAGCAACTCGGCTTCGAGGGTGACGACGTCGGTCTGGTTGAGACCACCATTGCGGGCGTCGATCTCGAGCTTGAGCTCGGCGAACATCTCGGGACTGGTGAATTCACGCAGATCGCTGGCATTGCCGGCGTCGTAGGCCGCCTGCAGCCGAATGAAACAGACCTTGGCGGTATGCACGAAGACGTCCGCGTCAAAGCCTGCCGGCAAACGCGACCCCAGCACCGGCTGCGATGCCGGATGGACCATGTCGATCGGCTGGTCGCGCAAAGTGGCCGGTATCGGCGCCGGCTGGTAGTTGGGCACCGAGGCCTCCTGGCCGAGCCCGGACATGCCGTAGCCGCCGGCATAGGCCGGCTGCGGCTGCTGACGCGCTGCCGCGCGACGCGCCAGGAAGAAACCGACCACGGCCAGCACCACCATGATCAGCAGGCCGGCCGTCATGGCCGAGGCCAGTGCTTCGCCGAAGCCGAAGTGACTGGCGAGCGCAGCCAGACCGAGGCCGGCAGCCAGACCGGCAAGCGGCCCCATCCAGCGGCTGCGGGACGACGCCTGCGGCGCGGCGCCGGGGCGCGGTGCGGCAGCCGGTGCGGCGGCGGGCGCCGACGGCTGGGCCGGTTGCGCCTGACGGGGGGCCGCGCCAGTCGCGCCCGAACTGTCGCGCTGCATGGGAGCGTTGGGTGACTGGCGGCCGAGATTACCGCCGCCGCCCATTTTCTTGGCCTGCGCGTCGGCCATGCCGATCGTCGCGAGGGCCACCACTGCAATCAGAGCCAGAAGCGAGGTCTTCATCGGGAATCTCCGTGAAAGTCCGATAAGGGAAAAATCATATTTTTACACCCTCGTGCAATGCGACCACACCGAGGGTAAGGTTGAAGTGGCGCACACGTGCGAAACCGGCCTCTTCGAGCATCGCACTCAGGGTCAGCTGATCGGGATGAACGCGGATCGACTCTGCCAGATAACGATAGCTGTCGCCATCGCCCGCCACTGCCTGACCGATACGCGGCAGCAGCTTGAACGAATAAGCATCGTAGATCGGCGCAAGCGGCTTCCAGATGTGCGAGAACTCGAGCACCAGCAGCTTGCCGCCGGGCTTGAGCACCCGATGCATCTCGCGCAGAGCGACGTCCTTGCGGGTCATGTTGCGCAAGCCGAAAGCGACGCTGACGCGATCGAAATAGTGATCGGGAAAAGGCAGCTGCTCTGCATCGCACAGCGTGACCGGCTGAGAAAAGCCTTCGTCGAGCAGCCTGTCGCGACCGATGGTCAGCATCGATCCGTTGATGTCGGTGAGCCAGACCTCGCCACTGGCGCCGACCTTGCGGGCAAAGGCTCGCGCCAGGTCGCCGGTACCGCCAGCGATATCAAGGACCTTCATGCCCGGGCGCAAGGCGGCCTGACCGACGGTAAAGGCCTTCCAGACACGATGCAGACCACCCGACAGCACATCGTTCATGAGGTCATAGCGGGGCGCCACCGAATCAAAGACTTCAGCCACCTTGCCTGCCTTGTCGGCCGCAGCGACCGACTCGAAGCCGAAATGGGTGGTCTGCGCGGGCGCGTCAGCGTCGGAAGAACGATGCGACGATGTCATGAACGTGGTCTCGTGAGAGCAACCGAATTGATACCGGCAGCCGGCTTGCCGGCGCAGCTACCCTGGGCCGTCGGCAGCGTCGCCTCGGCAGGCTGATCAGACTGCAGACCCTGGACCGGATCACGGCTCTGGCCGGCGGCCTGCAGCCGATCGAGATAGTCCTTCCAGAGCTGGTGCTGATTGGCCCCCAGCCAGTAGAGATAGTCCCAGGAAAAGATGCCGGTGGCATGACCGTCCGAAAAATGGGGCTGGACCGCGTAATGACCTACCTGCTCGAGCGAGTCGAGACCGATGTCGCGCTTGCCGACCTGCAGGACTTCCTGACCGGGCCCGTGACCGCGCACCTCGGCCGAAGGCGAATAGACCCGCAGCAATTCGAAGGGCAACTGAAAGCGATGCCCATCATCGAAGGCCAGTTCGAGAATGCGCGAACGCTTGTGCACGACGATTTCGGTCGGCCTGGGCGTATTCGGATCGATTCCTGCCATTGGATGGGCTTGCGTCAAGTGGAGGTCGATGGTAACGCGAATCGGCAAGCGGCAATACCAACCCGGTGGGCGCTTGCCTGCGACCGCTTCAACCGGCGTCGGCCCGGCTCGACTCAGTCGGCGGGCGCGACCGCGATTCGATCGAAATCGACGCCACGCTCGAGGAGCCCGATCATCCGCAGTCGCTGCTCGGTCGAGTCGTCGAGCAGGGTCATGATCCGTGACGGCGCAAAGGCATCGCGCCGAACGACCACCGACGGCGGATCGCCGCAGCCCATTCCGATGAAGCTCCAGCCGGCCTGAAACCCCTGACTGCCGAGGTAGAGAACCCGCACCGCCCGGGGCGAACCGGGCCAGAACCGCACGCCGAGGTCATGAGCGAAAGGATGCTGCCTGTCGCCCCAGCCGGTGTGGGCCAGCGACACCACTTGCCCCACCATGATCCGGCGCGGGCCGGCGCCGGGCCGGGCTGCACGACGCTGATCGACGAGCACGCCCTGCTGCCAGGCCTGCAGGGCGACCAGACCGCCGAGTCGAAGACGCGGCGTGTCGCCCGACCGGGTAAAGACCGAGCGGTAGGCATCCATGCCTCGCCAGCCGACTTCCTCGCCGCTGTCGGGGCCGCTATCCGGGCCGCTGTCGGGGCCGGGTTCGATGCCGGGGCTACTGTCGAACCGGGGAAAGCCGATTCGCAGGAGTGCCTTGGGCACAGGGGCTTTGACCAGCGGCGTGGGCACATGGCAAGGCCCCCAGACAACGCGCAGTCTGCCGAGCAAGGCGGCGAGCCGCTCCGCCGACAGCAGCGAGCGCAGCCCGATCGCCTCGGGTGTCAGCCCTCGCGCCAGCCCGTCAGCACACCGAACCAGCACGGTGAGCGACTCGGTCGAATCGATCTGCACGGTGTGGTTGGGCGACAGCATCAGGCAGGGGCCGGCCGAACTCACATGCGGCAAACCGTCGAGTTCGATGCGAAGACCGGCACTGCGCGCGGCCGTCCAGGCCAGCCGGTAGGCCATCGACAGTTCGTCGTTGTCCAGTCCAAGCGGCTCGACCAGCCGCATCAGCAGAGGCAGCGCCAGCCCGGCTGCCGGCGAGCCGGTGCGCATGCCTTCGGCATCGCCACCGAGCGCGGACGAGTCGGGGAAGGCCTCCTGAAACGTCTGCGATTGCCACAGCGGATAGGCCAGACGGCAAAGCTCGTCCCATTCCTTGCGCGGCATCGTCACCCGCAGGCGCGCGGCAGTGGTCAAGAGGCGCGACTGCATCTCCAGGGCCCATGACAGCGCAAGCAGCGCACGCGGGACAGGGTTGGCCGACTGCAAGGAGTCGACGCCCGGCTCGCACAGGTCGATGTAGACCCGTTTGAAGGCGTCGCGCCCGGCCACCAGCACCGCCGACAGACTTTGAAAGGTCGCCAACTCGGCGAGCGCCAACGGAATCGGCTGATCCCGCAGACGCGAAATCACCGGCTCGGCAGCGGTCAGCATCTCGGCGCGCATTGACTCGAGCGCCAGCATTCTCGCCTCTGGCGCAAGACCGCCGGAGACGATGGACTCGATACCGCTGGCGATCAGTGCCAGATCGGCATCGGGCTCGGCACGGGATCGCGCCGGCAGCCAGGCTTTGCGCTGGGTGGGCCGGCGCTGCGCGGGAAGAAGGCGTTGAATGATCGACATGCGTCCGATCGTGCCCTGCACCGCGCTTGTCTGCGCGGGCATTGTTCACGATCGGCCGCGAGTCAGACGGTCAGAATACGCAGCGGATTAAAACGCGGATTTTCGAAGCCGCCGGCTCGCATCGGATAACCCCGCGGATTGCAGACCACCCGGCAACCGGCCGCAAGATAGTCGTGCGAGGTGTGGGCATGGCCGTGAATCCAGAGGTCGGCGCCTGCAAAGAGATCGTCCAGATCGCTGGCAAAGGCCGGATTGGACAGGGCCCGCATGAAGGACGGCGCCACCGAACGCCAGCTCGGCAGATGATGGGTGATCACTACCCGGGGGCCGGCTGATGGCGCAGCCAGGCGGTCGGCCAGCCAGTCGCGCGATTGACCATGCAGGGCAACCGAGTCATCGGGATCGAAACGACGCACACCGCTTTGAGCCTGCGCGTCAGCAACTTCGATCGCCCGGTAATCGACCATCACCCGCCGCGCACCCGCCATCACATCGGCTGCACTCATCTGGATCGGGCGGCCGGCAAGCTCGTAAAGACGGAAGTCGGTCCAGAGCGTGCAGCCCAGGAACTCGACACCGGCGATCGTCACCGCATCGCGCTCGAGCAGATGAATGCCCAGATGCTTTGCAGTCTGGCGCATCGCGGCCAGCGCCTGCTCTCGGCGGGTATCAAAGTACTCGTGATTGCCTGCGATCTGCACGATGGGGTGATCGGGGAAGGTCTCGCGCGCCCACTGCAGGGCGAGCGTGGCCTGCCCGATATCACCGGCGAGCACGACCAGATCGAAGGCATCGCGCGGCGCGATCGGCACGAAGGCGGCATGCTCGACATGCAGATCAGAGAGCACGAGCAGGCGCATGAGACGCAGACCCTGACTCAGAACTTGGTATAACCGCCGTCGATGATGAACTGCTCGCCGGTGGTGTAGGCCGCCCCGCCCCCAGCCAGATAGACCGCGATGCCGCCGAAGTCATCGATGCTGCCCCAGCGGCGCATCGGGATGCGCGGCATGACATTGCCGGCAAACTTGTCGTTGTTGAAGGACGGCTCGGTCATCTCGGTTTCGATCCAGCCGGGCAGGATCGAATTGACGCGGATGCGATGCCGGGCGAGTTCGACGGCGAGTGCGCGCACATAGGCGGTGACCGCACCCTTGGAGGCGCCATAGTGACTGTTGCGGGCTGCACCCTCGACCGCCGCCGTGCTGGCCGTCGCCACCAGCGAGCCGCCCTGGCCATGCTCGGCCATATGGCGCGCCGCCGCCCGGAAGGTCAGAAACACGCCCTCGACATTGATGCGCTGGATACGACGGAATTCTTCGAGCGTCATGTCGAGCACGGTCTTGCCCTTGCCGCCGATGCCGGCATTGGCAAAGCACGAATCGACGCGTCCGAGCGCGGCGACCGAAGCGGCGAAGCTGCTTTCAACCTGCGCCTCGTCACCGACGTCGCACACAAAGGCATGCACCCGTTTGGCGTCGCCGCACTCCTTGGCCAGCGCTGCGCGGGCATTTTCGGTTTTCTCGGGACGCGAGCCCCAGATTGCGACCGACGCGCCTGACGCGAGCAGGGCGCGCGCCATGCCATAGCCGATGCCGCCGTTGCCGCCGGTGATGACCGAGCCATGCCCGGTGAGGTCGAAGGGTTTGTACATGTGGGTCTCCGTGTGGGGGTCGCTTGCCGCGTCTGAATGGGATCGCTGAGCTGGAATCAATGAGCTGGAATCAATGAGCTGGAATCAATGAGCCGGAATCAATGAGCCGAGGTGGTTCAATCGCTCATGATAACGATCAGACCAGCACCCGCTCGATCCCACCGTCGTTAGCCCGCCGCACATAGTCGGGCATCCAGTCGGCGCCCAGCACATGGCGGGCGATCTCGACCACGATGTAGTCGGCCTCGACCGCGACATCGCCCTCATAGCGCGACAGCCCCTGCAGGCACGACGGGCAGGAGGTGAGCACCTTGACCGGACCGTCGAAGGCCTCGCCGCTGCTGCCGGCGGGCGCCGCTTGACGGCCCTCGCGGATCGCCTGGCTGGCCCGCGTCATTTCCGACTCCTTGCGAAAACGCACCTGAGTCGAGATGTCGGGGCGCGTCACCGCGAGCGTGCCCGACTCGCCGCAGCAGCGGTCGTTGTTGTCGATGCGCCCGTTGACGTCCTCGTTCATGAGCGCATTGACCACCTTGAGCGGCGCATGGGCCTTCATCGGGCTGTGGCAGGGGTCGTGATACATGTAGCGGGTGCCGGTCACGCCTTCGAGGCGCACGCCCTTTTCCATCAGGAATTCATGGATGTCCAGGATGCGGCAGCCCGGGAAGATGCGATCGAATTCGTATTTCTGGAGCTGGTCGTAGCAAGTGCCGCACGACACCACCACCGTCTTGATGTCGAGGTAATTGAGCGTATTGGCGACCCGGTGAAAGAGCACCCGGTTGTCGGTGATGATCTTGTCGGCCTTGTCGAACTCGCCCGAGCCGCGCTGCGGATAACCGCAGCACAGATAGCCCGGCGGCAGCACGGTCTGCACGCCGACATGCCAGAGCATCGCCTGCGTAGCCAGACCGACCTGCGAGAACAGCCGCTCGGAGCCGCATCCCGGGAAATAGAACACCGCCTCGGCATCAACCGCCATCGCGCGCGGATCGCGGATGATCGGCACATAGCGCGAATCCTCGATGTCGAGCAGCGCACGCGCCGCCTTCTTGGGCAGATTGCCAGGCATCTTCTTGTTGATGAAGTGAATCACCTGCTCGGTGAGCTTGGGGCGACCCACGGTGGCCGGAGGCTGTGCGGTTTGTGCCTTGGCCGGCGCCTTGAGCACATCGTGCGCGACGCGCTGCGCCTTGTAGCCCCAGTCGATCATGACCTTGCGGGCCAGATTGATCGTGCTCGGGTTGGTCGCGTTCAAAAAGAACATCGAGGCCGCGGTGCCCGGATTGAAGCGCTTCTGGCCCATCTTGCGCAGGAGGTTGCGCATCGCCATCGAGACCTCGCCGAAGTCGATATCGACCGGGCAAGGCGTGGCGCACTTGTGGCAGACGGTGCAGTGATCGGCGACATCGCCGAATTCATCCCAGTGCCGGATGGAAATACCGCGGCGGGTCTGCTCCTCGTAGAGAAAGGCCTCGATGAGGAGCGAGGTCGCGAGAATCTTGTCGCGCGGGCTGTAGAGCAGATTGGCGCGCGGCACATGGGTCGAGCAGACCGGCTTGCACTTGCCGCAACGCAGGCAGTCCTTGATCGAGTCGGCAATCGAGCCGATATCGGACTGCTGCATGATCAGCGACTCGGCGCCCATCAGCCCGAAGCTCGGGGTATAGGCGTTGCGCAGATCGCCGTCGGCCATCAACTTGCCGCGGTTGAAGCGACCTTCGGGATCGACGCGCTGCTTGTAGTCGCGAAACTCGGCGAGCTCGTCGGTCGTCAGGAACTCGAGCTTGGTGATGCCGATGCCGTGCTCACCCGAGATGACGCCATCGAGCGAGCGGGCCAGCGCCATGATGCGCACCACCGCCTGATTGGCCTCCTGCAGCATCGCGTAGTCGTCGGAATTGACCGGCAGATTGGTGTGCACATTGCCGTCGCCGGCATGCATGTGCAGCGCCACGAACACCCGGCCCCGCAGCACCTTTCGGTGCAGTTCGATGCAGCGCTCGCGGATCGGGCCGAAGGCTTGCCCGGAAAACACCGCCGACAGCGGGGCCAGCAGCTCGGTCTTCCAGGACACCCTGATCGTGCGGTCCTGAAGGAGATTGAAGAGGCGCTGGCCGGCATCGCCGGCCGACCGGGACTGCGCTTGCTGCAGGGCTGCCTCCAGTCCGAGCGCCGGGAAACCGGCAGCCGCCACAGCCAGCGGCGTATCGATCTCGTGCAGCAGGAACTCCCAGCGAGCCCGCACCTGCGCGAGCACTTCGCGCGCCTGCGCCACCCGCTCGAGCAGCATCTCGACCGGCACGCGGGCATTGGCACCGCCCTCGTCGGACTTGCCAAGCGGCAGGGACGCCGGGTCGCCCGACAGCATGGTCTGGAGCTCGTCGACCAGTCGCAGCTTGTTGCGGATCGACAGTTCGATGTTGATGTGCTCGATGCCGTCGGTGTATTCGGCCATGCGCGGCAGCGGGATCACGACGTCTTCGTTGATCTTGAAGGCGTTGGTGTGACGCGCAATCGCCGCGGTGCGGGCACGATCGAGCCAGAAGGTCTTGCGTGACTCGGGCGAGACTGCCACGAAGCCTTCGCCGCTTCGGGCATTGGCCATGCGCACGACTTCGGAGGTGGCGCGCGCCACGCCTTCTTCGTCGTCGCCCACGATGTCGCCAAAGAGTGCCATCTTGGGCAGGCTGCCGCGACGCGACTTGGTGGCATAGCCGACCGCGCGCAAATAGCGCTCATCCAGATGCTCAAGGCCGGCGAGGATGGCGCCGTGCGGGCGCGCGTCGAGATAATTCTTGATCTCGACGATCGAGGGCACTGCATCCTTGGCCTGTCCGAAAAACTCCAGACATACCGTGCGGACGTGCCGGGGCATGCGATGCAGGACCCAGCGCGCCGAGGTGATCAGACCGTCGCAGCCTTCTTTCTGGATGCCGGGCAGACCGGCGAGGAATTTGTCGGTGACATCCTTGCCCAGACCCTGCTTGCGAAAGCGGGCACCCGGAATCTCGAGCAGCTCGGTGCGCATCGGCTCGCCGCGCATGATGGCGTCGGCGCCGAGCCGGTCGGGCGCATACCAGTCGAGCCGAAAGCGCGCCGTGGCCGCGTCATGGATCTTGCCGAGGTTGTGGCCGATGCGGGTGATCTCGAGCCAGTTGCCCTGCGGATCGACCATTCGCCACCAGGCGAGATTATCGAGCGCCGTGCCCCAGAGCACTGCCTTCTTGCCGCCGGCATTCATGGCGATGTTGCCGCCGATGCACGAGGCTTCAAGTGACGTGGGATCGACCGCAAAGACCAGCCCTGCTGCATCGGCCGCTTCGGTCACGCGCTTGGTGACCACGCCGGCTTCGGAAAAGATCGTGGCCACCGGGCCCTCGACCTCGGGCAATGCTTCGCGGGTGACGGTGCCGATACCGATCAGCTTTTCGGTGTTGATGACTGCCGACATCGGGGTGAGTGGTATTGCGCCGCCGGTATAGCCGGTGCCGCCGCCGCGCGGGATGATGGTCAGCCCGAGCTCGATGCAGCCGGCCACCAGTTGCGCGATCTGCGCCTCGGAATCGGGCATCAGCACGACGAAGGGATACTCGACGCGCCAGTCGGTGGCATCGGTCACATGCGAGACCCGCGACATGCCGTCGAAGCGGATGTTGTCGCGGGCGGTCACTTTCGACAGCAGACGCAGGGTGCGGGCGCGCAGATCGGCGGTCTGATCGAAGGTGGCGCGAAATCGCTCGATCGCGGCCTGCGCGAGCTCGAGCAGGCGGGCCACACGCTCGGCGCGCACACCCGGTCTGGCGCCATCAGCCGGTATCGCATCGGGTTCGCGACGCCGCTCGATCTCGGTCAGGCGATGGCTGAGCGCCTCGATGAGCGCCTCGCGCCTGCGCGGATTGTCGAGCAGGTCGTCTTGCAGGAAGGGGTTGCGCTGGACGACCCAGATGTCGCCCAGGACTTCATAGAGCATGCGTGCTGAGCGGCCGGTGCGGCGTTCGGCACGCAGCGACTCGACGATATCCCAGGCTTCGGTGCCGAGCACCCGCAACACGATCTCGCGATCGGAGAACGAGGTGTAGTTGTAGGGGATTTCGCGCAGACGCGCGCCGTCCTCGGATGCAATGCCAGTGACGGCCAGCGGGATAGGTGCATTCATCCGACCGATTGTAGACCGCCGACCGGTTCCCCGCCTGTCAGCGGGGGCATGCAAGCACGGGGGAATGCGACCCCTCGGGCATGCACCGGGGCATGTACCCGGGCACGGACTCAGCCGGACATGAACGGCGCGGCAAACTTCATCCACCAGGCATCGGGGATCCAGAGCAGCGCGCCAGTAAAGCTCACATAGCGGATGAACTTGCCGATCGCCATGTAGACCGCGCTCGGCCAGAACGGCAGCTTCAGCCAGCCGGCGACTGCACACAGCGGATCGCCGACCACCGGCAACCAGGCCAGCAGCAGCATCTTCGGGCCGAAACGCTCGAGCCAGGTGAGATAGCGGTGGCCCCGCTTTTCGGCCAGCACCTTCTTGGCGCCCAGCCCCAGCCAGAAGCTGGTGAGTCCGCCAAGGGTATTGGCCAGCGTCGCCACCGAAACCGTGAGCCAGAACTGGTCGGGGTTGAGTTTGACGAAACCGAAGACCGCCGGCTCCGATCCCATCGGCAAGAGCGTCGCGGAAATAAAGGCAATGAGCGCAACGCTCAGCAAGCCGTTTTCGGGCACGGCATACCAGGCCAGCAGGTGATCGACGATGGATTGCATCCGGACAGTTTATGCCGGCAGGTAGAATCGGCCGTCTTATGCCTGCCGACTATCTCAAACGAATCCTGACCGCGCGCGTCTATGACGTTGCCTTCGAATCACCGCTGGAGCGCGCCCAGACGCTGTCCGACCGGCTCGGTAATACCGTCATGCTCAAGCGCGAAGACCTGCAATCGGTCTTCTCCTTCAAGCTGCGCGGTGCCTACAACAAGATGGCGCATCTGTCGGCACAGCAACTTGCTGCCGGCGTGATCGCTGCCTCGGCCGGCAACCATGCGCAGGGCGTGGCACTGGCCGCCGGCCGGCTCGGCTGCCGTGCGGTTATCGTGATGCCGGTGACCACCCCGCAGGTCAAGATCGACGCAGTGCTGGCGCGCGGGGCGCAGGTGGTGCTGCATGGCGACTCCTACTCTGATGCCTACGCCCATGCGCTCGAGCTGCAGGCACGCGATCAGCTCACCTTCGTGCATCCCTTCGATGACCCCGATGTCATCGCCGGCCAGGGCACGATCGGCATGGAAGTGCTGCGCCAGCATCCCGGCCCGATCGACGCGATCTTCATTCCCATCGGCGGGGGCGGCCTGGCGGCCGGCGTGTCGGCCTATGTGAAGCAGCTGCGCCCGGAGATCAGGCTGATCGGCGTTCAGACCGTCGACTCCGATGCCATGGCGCGATCGCTGAAGGCCGGTCGGCGCATCGAGCTTTCCGAAGTCGGCCTGTTTTCGGACGGCACCGCGGTCAAGCAGGTCGGCGTCGAGACCTTCAGGCTGTGCCAGGCCTGCCTGGACGACGTCATCCTGGTCGATACCGATGAAATCTGTGCTGCCATCAAGGACGTCTTTCAGGACACCCGCTCGATCCTCGAGCCGGCCGGTGCGCTGGCGGTCGCCGGCGCGAAGGCCTGGCTGGAGCGCGAGGCGCTGGCCCACGGCGGCCACGCGCCCACTGGCCTGACCCTGATCGCGCTGACTTGTGGCGCCAACATGAACTTCGACCGGCTGCGATTTGTCTCGGAGCGCGCCGAGATCGGCGAGCAGCGCGAAGCGGTGTTCGCAGTCACGATCCCGGAAGAACGCGGCAGTTTCCGGCGGTTTTGCGAGCTGATCGGCCCGCGCAACGTCACCGAATTCAACTACCGCATTGCCGATGCCCGCGTGGCCCATGTCTTTGTCGGCCTGCAGGTCGCCAATCGGGAGCAGGCCCGCGAGACCGCCCGCAACTTCGAGGCCAACGGCTTTGCCGCGCTCGACCTGTCGGATGACGAACTCGCCAAATCGCATGTCCGCCACCTGGTGGGCGGTCACTCGCCGCTGGCCCGCGATGAGCTGCTTTATCGCTTCGAATTTCCGGAGCGCCCAGGTGCACTGATGCGGTTTTTGACCAGCATGAGCCCGAACTGGAACATTTCGCTCTTTCACTACCGCAACCATGGCGCCGACTACGGGCGAATCCTGGTCGGACTGCAGGTGCCGGGCGCCGACAAGGCCGCTTTCGACGCCTTTCTGTCGGGCCTGGGCTATCGCTGGTGGGACGAAAGCCAGCATCCTGCCTACCGGCTCTTTCTGGCGGCCGGCGGCGAATCCGACCGATCCTGAAACCGGCGCCGACCATCCAGGCCGACCGCGGGTACCACAACAGGTAAACTGACTGTAAACTTTAGTTGACTGTCACGGTTAACTGTCGCGGTTGACTGCCTTCCAGGCGATTTAACGGGCTGCCCCATGCAACTCCTCACCCTTGGCTTGAACCACACCACTGCGCCGCTGGCGCTTCGCGAGAAGGTGGCGTTTCCGGGCGAGGCGCTGCGCGATGCGGTGGCCAATCTGAAGGGCGAGCTGCGCAGCGTCCTGCCCGAGACCGCGATTCTGTCGACCTGCAACCGCACCGAGATCTACTGCGCCACGCCCGAACCAGCGCAGGCGCGCCAGGCGATCACCCGCTGGATGGCCGACTTCAACGGGCTGGGATCGGCGCCCGGTCTGGACGAACATCTCTACGCCCTTCCCAATAACGAAGCCGTGCGCCATGCCTTCCGGGTGGCGTCGGGCCTCGACTCGATGGTGCTCGGCGAGCCGCAGATCCTCGGCCAGATGAAAGACGCCGCACGCGTCGCCCAGGAAGCCGATGCGCTTGGCACCCATCTGCATCAGCTCTTTCAGCGAACCTTCGCAGTCGCCAAGGAAGTTCGCAGCCAGACCGAGATCGGCGCGCATTCGGTGTCGATGGCGGCTGCCGGCGTGCGGCTGGCCCAGCGGCTCTTTGAAGACCTGCGCGAGACCTCGATCCTGTTCGTGGGCGCCGGCGAGATGATCGAGCTGGCCGCCACCCACTTCGTGGCCCAGCAGCCCAAGCGCATCGCAGTGGCCAATCGCACCGCCGAACGCGCCCAGAAGCTCGCGGAGCGCTTCGGCGCCCAGTCGATGAAGCTGTCCGATCTGCCCGAAACGCTGGGCGACCACGACATCATCGTGTCCTGCACCGCCAGCTCGCTGCCGATCATCGGTCTGGGCATGGTCGAGCGAGCCCTTCGCCAGCGCAGGCGCCGGCCGATGTTCATGATCGACCTGGCCGTGCCGCGCGATATCGAACCCGAAGTCGCGCGTCTTGACGACGTGTTTCTCTATACCGTCGACGATCTTGGCAAGCTGGTCCAGACCGGCATGGAAAATCGGCAGTCGGCGGTCGCGCAGGCCGAAACCATCATCGAGACCCGAGTCGATGCCTTCATGCACTGGCTGTCGGCCCGCCAGGCCGTGCCGGCGATCAAGGCGCTGCATGCCCGGGGCGAGTCGCTCAAGCAGGGCGAACTCGAGCGCGCACGACGCATGCTGGCCCGCGGCGACGACCCTCAGGCCGTCCTCGAGGCGCTCGCCAGCAGTCTGACCGGCAAATTTCTTCATGGCCCCACCACCCTGCTGCAGCAGCCGGGTCCGGCGCAGCAGCAGATCGGCGCGCTCATCGACCGCCTGCTGCCCGAAGACAAATCATCTTCCTGAGGGTCGCACCGGCGCTCTCCAGCCCGCCGGGCACTGTCTGATATGGCCATGAATCCCTCGATGCTCGACAAGCTGTCGCGGCTGGAAGAGCGGCTGGCCGAGGTCTCGGCGCTGCTCTCGAGCGAAGAAGCCACCCGCGACATCACCGAATACCGCCGCCTCAACCGCGAGCATGCCGAGCTCGCCGAAGTGGTCGAGCATTTCGTTGCCTGGCGACAGGCCCGCCGCGACCTCGATACCGCCGAGCAGCTGCGCGCCGATCCCGAGATGCGCGACTTCGCCGACGACGAAGCCGCCGCCGCCAATCAGCGGCTCGCCGAAGAAAGCGCGATGCTTGAACGGCTGCTGGTGCCGCGCGACCCGGATGACGGGCGCGACGTGATCCTCGAGATCCGGGCCGGCACCGGCGGCGACGAGAGCGCGCTTTTTGCCGGCGACCTGCTGCGCATGTATCTGCGCTATGCCGAGCGACAGCGCTGGCAGACCGAGCTGCTCTCGGAGAGCGCCGCCGAGCTCGGCGGCTACAAGGAAGTGATCGTGCGCGTCGCAGGCGATGCGGTGTTCGCACGCCTGAAGTTCGAGTCCGGCGGCCATCGCGTCCAAAGGGTGCCGGTGACCGAGGCGCAGGGCCGCATCCACACATCGGCCTGCACCGTGGCGGTCATGCCCGAAGCCGACGATGTCTCGGACGTGGTGATCTCACCCGACGAACTGCGCATCGATGTGTTCCGGGCCTCGGGCGCCGGCGGTCAGCATGTCAACAAGACCGAATCGGCGGTGCGCATCACCCACCTGCCGACCGGCATCGTGGCCGAATGCCAGGACGACCGATCGCAGCATCGCAACAAGGACAAGGCGATGAAGGTGCTGGCCACCCGCATCCGCGATCTGCAGGTGCGGGCGGCGCAGGCCAAAGAGGCCGCCACGCGCAAGTCACTGGTCGGATCGGGCGACCGCTCCGAGCGGATCCGCACCTACAACTTTCCGCAGGGCCGCGTCACCGACCATCGCATCAACCTCACGCTTTACAAGCTGCAGGCGGTGATGGATGGCGATCTCGACGACCTCCTGGGCCCGCTGATGACCGAGCACCAGGCCGAAAAGCTCGCAGCGCTGGCCGAGGAAGCGACCTCGCCGCCATGAGCGGCCAGCCCGCCCGGTCGTGGGACGCGCTGCAGGCCGCAGCCGGGCTGGCGCGGCTGGATGCCCGCGCGTTGCTCGAACATGTCAGCGGGCACCCCCGGGAGTGGCTGGTGGCCCATGGCGATGAGCCGGCGATCGCGACGGTCGCCGAGCAATTTAATGCCCTGGCGGCCAGGCGTCGCGCCGGCGAGCCGCTGGCCTACCTAACCGGATACCGCGAGTTTTTCGGTCGACGCTTTGCGGTCGATCGGCATGTGCTGGTGCCCCGCCCCGAAACCGAAGGGCTGATCGAGGCGGCGCTCAGCCGTCTGCCGGCTCGGGTGGCGGCGGTCCCGACATGCGCCCCGACAACATCATCGGCAGCAGCCGCGTATTCATCGACAGCCGGCGACACGGCGCGGCGAGTCTCCGCGGGCGTACCCCTGCCCTTGCGCGTGCTCGACCTGGGCACCGGCAGCGGCGTCATTGCGATCACGCTGGCGCTGACCCGACCCGACCTGTACCTGATCGCCACCGACGCCTCGGAGCAGGCGCTGGTCTGCGCACAGGCCAATGCCGCCCGCCTGTCGGCGCCGCCGATCGACTGGTATCAGGGCGACTGGTGGGCAGCCCTGCCGGCCGGCACACCAGGCTTCGACATGGTGGTCTCCAACCCGCCTTATCTGGCCGACAACGACCCGCATCTGGACGATCCGGCGCTGCGGCATGAACCGCCGGGCGCCCTGGCCTGCGGCCCCCAGGGCCTGGAAGCGATCGAGCGGATTGTCGCGCAGGCCCTTGCCCACCTGCTGCCCGGCGGCTGGCTGCTGCTTGAGCATGGCTTCGAGCAGGGCCCGGAGGTGCGGAATCGACTCACGCAGGCGGGCCTGTCGGAGGTGGCCACACTGCCCGATCTGCAGGGGCTTGAGCGGATCAGTCTGGGTCGGCACCCCCCGCCGATACCCTGACGTTTGACGCGAGCCGCGGCGCTGCCTAGACTCGACCCCCTGCCAGCGGCGCACTGCGCCCTCTTTCAAGGACTCAATGTCATGGACGCCAGCGAATTCATCAAAAAGACGGTCGAAGACCATCCGGTCGTGCTTTTCATGAAGGGAACCGCACAGTTCCCCCAATGCGGTTTTTCGGGCCGCGCGGTGCAGCTGCTCAAGGCTTGCGGCGTCACCAGCATGGTCACCGTCAATGTCCTCGACGATGACGAGGTCCGCCAGGCGATCAAGACCTTCTCGAACTGGCCGACGATTCCGCAGCTCTACGTCGGTGGCGAGTTCATCGGCGGCGCCGACATCGTCCAGGAAATGTTCGACAGCGGCGAGCTCCAGAAGCTGTTTCCGGGCGAGACACCCGCTGCCTGAGCCTCTGACTGAGCGTCATGGCGCGCTCAAACGCGCCAAAGCCAGCGATCACAACACAGGCACAGCCGGCGGCGCGCACCCCTGCAATGCATTGACGACGGCTGCCTTGACAGCGAGCTCAGCGCTCGCCGTCAACCGCTGGCCACTTGCCAAACGCGAACTGCCACAGCGCGATCAGATTCACGACCGGCACCAGCGCCAGCAGCGCCCACCAGGGCGAAAAACCCGCGCGCTGCACGATCCGCCACATCGGGATCATCACCAGCGCCAGCGACACCACACCCAGCAGAATTCCCATCGGCGTTTGCCTCTTTTTGCGAAACCGGTTGATCAGCGGGCATTTGACCACCCTTACCGCCGAGCCGCCATCGCGACAGTGTTGGGTCGGACATCCATTGCCGCTTTTGCGGACACGCCGACGCGAGATAGCGGCAATCCGGAGGTCGGTACAATCAATCGGATTGACGCGCGGTCCCGTGCCGACGTGCTGACCTCTCCCGGAGCCTGCCGATGACCCGAAGACTGATTGTTGCCATCACCGGCGCATCGGGTGCGGTCTACGGCGTGCGCCTGCTGCAGGCCCTTCGCGATCTGCCGGAGGTGCAGACCCATCTGCTGGTCTCGGCGGCCGGATGGCTGAACATCGAACAGGAGCTCGCCCGGGGTCGCCGCGAAATCGAGGCGCTTGCCGATGTCGTGCACAACGTCCGCGACGTCGGCGCGAGCATCGCCTCCGGGTCGTTTCGCAGTGACGGCATGGTGGTCGCGCCCTGCTCGATGCGCACCCTGGCGGCCATCGCGCATGGCATGTCGGACAATCTCATCACGCGGGCGGCCGATGTGGTGCTCAAGGAGCGGCGCAGGCTGGTGCTGATGGTCCGCGAGACGCCCCTGAACCTGGCTCATCTTCGCAACATGACCGCCGTCACCGAGATGGGCGGCATCGTCTTTCCGCCGGTACCGGCTTTCTACAACCGGCCGCAGTCGGTCGACGAGCTGATCGACCACACCGTTGGCCGGGTGCTCGATCTGCTTGATGTGTCGCAGACACTCTCGCCAGCGTGGCCGGGGCTTGCCTCGGCGCGAGCCGCTGCCAATGAGGAAGCGCCATGAGCCATCGCGAACTCGAGTTGAAGTTCTCGTTGCCACTGTCACTGCAGGACAAGCTCGATGACGGTGCCGCCAACACCTGGGATCGGGAGCGGGTCTGGTCCTGCTATTACGACACGCCCGATGGCGAGCTGACACGCGCCCGGATGGCGGTGCGAGTGCGCCGGCATGGCGAGCGCTGGCTGCAGACCGTCAAGGCCGAGGGTGGCGGTCAGTTCGAGCGCTTCGAATGGGAGCAAGCCATCGACGGCCCGGGACCACAGCGCGATGCTCTGCCGCCCGCCGATACCGAACTGGGCGCGATCGCGCACCGCAGCTTCGGCCTGTGGCGCCCGCTCTTCGAGACCGACTTCGAGCGACGCAGCCGCGCCATCGAGCCTTCCCCGGGTCTGGTGATCGAGATCGCCCAGGACATCGGCGAATTGCGTTGTGGCGATCGCACCGAGGCGATCCGCGAGGTCGAGCTCGAATGCCTGCGGGGCGGGCGCGCCGAATTCTTTGAGTGGGCACTCGATTGGGCGAAAACGCTTCAGGCCTGCCTGCTGATACCCACGAAAAACGAACGCGGACTGCGGCTCGCGGCACGCCTGCCGCTGGTCGCAAGCCCGCTCAAGGCGCCTGCGACCGTGCCTGCTCGCGGCCAGAGGCCCGGCGCCGCGGCCGCGCAAATTCTGGCGGCCTGCATCGCGCATGCCTGCGCGAATATCGAGCCGATCCTGTCCTCGGATGTTCCGGAAGGCCCTCATCAGTTCCGGGTTGCCCTCAGACGGTTTCGGGCCTCTTTGCGATTTTTCGGGCTGCGCGAGATCGATCCCGTCTGGGAGACCCTCGATCGGACAGCCTCGAGTCTGGCCGATGCCGCAGGCAAGGTCCGCGACTTCGATGTCTTCGAGTCGGGGCTCCTGCCCGAGTTGCGAAGCCGCTTCAAAGGCGACGCCGCGCTCGAAACCCTGTCGCGCGCGATCAGCCATGCCCGCGAATCGGCACGCATGGATCTGCGGCGAACCCTGTCGGGTCCTGATGCAACGCAGTTCGTCCTGCAGGTTGCGGCCATGGCAGAGCGGCTCGCCGACGATGACAATCCTGCAGGCTTGCCGGGCGTCGATTTCGGCGCCTTCGCTGCGGTGCGTCTGCCGGCGCTGATGGCACGGGTTCGCCGGCGTGCACGCGGTGCCCGGTCCGAGGCCGACTGGCACCGAACCCGGATTGCAATCAAGAATTTGCGCTATGCGCTTGAGTTCTCAGCCCTTGCGGTCTCACGCAGCGCCGATGTGCCCCGACTGACCGCGGCCCTCGCGCGCTGGCAGGACGAGCTCGGTGCCGGCCAGGACCTGGCAGTGGCCCGCGATGTGGCCACGCAGGCCATGGCCCGCCCTGGCGTGCCCTCCGAAGCGGCTGTCAGAGCCACGGCCCTGATCGACGCCTGGCGAGTGTTTTCTGCGCCCCGAACTGTCGGGCGCCAGCGTATCGCCCGTCGATCGCTGAGTCTCATGAACGAGCTTTCAGGTGCACTGTCGGCCTCAAAGGCCGCGCTGCACAGCGATGAGCAGACCAGCTCGCAAGCGGCATCTTCCACCCAGACGCCCGCTTCACCGGCGAGCGCCGGGCTGACCCCCCAGGCCGATGCCAGCGTATCCGGACCGTCCGACCCGCCTGGCGCCGTGCAATAATCCGGGCGCCCGACGTTGACAGGACAGGTCATGAAACTCTTTGTCGCCATTGATGGTTCAAAAAACTCGCTGCGTGGGCTGAAGTACGCCATCAAGCTCGCCGGCAAGCTTTCCGAGCCATCGCATCTCATCCTCGCCAATGCCCACGACGACATGGCCCTGCGCGGCGCCAGCCAGTTCGTCGGCAAGCAGGCTGTCGACCGCTACCTGGAGGAGCTCGCCGAGTCGGAACTCAAGCCGGCCATCGAGCTGGCGCGAAAGGCGGAGGTGCCCTTCGAGTCGCGAGTGCTTCGCGGCCGCGTGGCTCAGGCGATCGCCGAGTCGGCCGACGACAGCAAATGCGACCTGATCGTGCTCGGCTCCAAAGGCCGCAGCGCGATCAAGGATCTGATGATCGGGTCGGTTGCGCAGCGGGTCGCCTCACTCGCCAAAACCCCGGTCGTGTTCGTCAAGTAAGCCTGCCGATTCCCGGACGATTCAATTTCAGAGCCTCGATATCATGCGACTGCTGCTTGGATGGGCGATCAACGCCGGTGTTCTGCTGCTGCTGCCCTATCTGATCCCGGCAGTGCATATCAATGACTTCGTGACCGCGCTGATGGTCGCGCTGGTGCTCGGGCTGCTCAACGCCATTGTTCGCCCGCTGCTGGTGATCCTGACGCTGCCGATCACCCTGCTGTCGCTTGGGCTCTTCCTGTTCGTGATCAACGGCCTGATGTTCTGGCTGGCATCGCGAATGTTCTCCGGTTTTCAGATCGACAGCTTCGGCTGGTCGATCGTCGCCGCGCTGGTCTACAGCGCAGTCAGCTGGGCGGTCAGCGCGGTGGTGCTGCGCAAGAACGCCTGAGTCAGCGAACCATTCCGAACACATCGTCCTGTTCTGCGAGCAGTTTTTCACCGACGTACTGGCTGACGGCAAGCTGATCGCCCGGGGCGAAATCGAGAAACTCCAGGCCGAGCAAAACGGCAGGAAAGTCCGGCCGGTTATCTCGGATGGTGGAGCGGATGACCGCCTTGACCTGAACCGTCATCGCCGACCCAAGCACCATCAGCCTGACTGAAACATCGAGCTCGGTAATGCCGGCAGGCAGGGGGTTTTCAATGGCCACCTGCATGCCCCGCACGCTCAGATCAGCGGCAAACCCGGCGCGCACCGCATTGTCACCCGTGCCGTAGCGCACCGCGCACGGGATCATGACGCCTGCCCTGCGCACCTTGCGAACGGTTTCGCGCCTTCGCTGCTCGGGGGGTGGCAGTGAAAACTCCAGACCGGGCGATTCGCCCAGGATCACCCGCGTGACCGTGCTGTCGAAGGTCGAGAGAAATGCGCCATCGAAATTACTGACGCCGAATGTCTCGCCTTCCTTGACGAACACCAGCATGCCGTCGTCAGACGGATGGGTCACGAGAAAGCGGGTCCGGGAGATCTGCCCGACGAGGCGGACATCCCACTTGCGCCCCGACGCGGTCAGGCGAATTGCAGCTCGCCTGTCGGCGATGACCGGACGCTTCCAGGAAAAGACTTTTTTTTGCTCTGTCATCGACACCAGGCAACCCGTTGTTTCAGATTCTCGAGCCGAGACTGATCATACGGGATTCAAGCGTGACGCACGTCACCAGTCGACCGCCCGCGAGGAGCGACAATGCCAGCGAACGGCTACTTTCGGCCGACAAACGGCAGGTGCCTCTGATGATCAAGTTCAATGCTGCGCCCAAATTCGACTTCGACGAATGGGCGACGCTTTATCAGCGTGATCCCGCTGCCTTCGAGGCCCGGCGCAAGGCGCTCCTGGCCATCGAGATCGCACGTGGCGGCAGACATGCCAACGCGGCCAAAGCGATGATCGAGCGGCTCGACAGCCAACTGGAAGGGAAATCGGATGCCGAGCGGGCTCGTCTGTCGCTGCTCGCCATGGTCGCGTCGGCCAAGCAGATGACCGACCGGCTGACCGAGTTATCCGAGCAGATGAAGGACCAGGCTCGTCGCTTCGAGCGCCGCAAGCCGCAGCCCTGAGTGGTGCCCCCGATAGGAATCGAACCCACAACCTTCGGTTTACAAAACCGCTGCTCTACCGATTGAGCTACAGGGGCATCTCTTGAAACTGCAGCAGTGCAGGCGGTGTCGTTGCCGATGCGCACGCACTGGTCCGACATTGTAGGCTGACCCGGCCGTTCAACGCACGGGGCCTACTTGATGCGAGTCAGGTGAGGACGGCCGGCCCTCGAGCCGCCACCGGCGGGCGTGTCATCCGGAGGCGTGACAAGGTCGGAGCCGCGATTGTCGTCAGTTGAGATTTGCGTTGCCCCTTGCGCCGCCGCCGAGGCCGCTGGTTCGGACGTTGCCGAATTCACCAGCGAGAACGGCGAGCCTGCGACCGCACCAGTCGAGGTCGACGAATCGACATCGCTTGCGGCATCAGGATTTGCCATCGCCTTGGGCACATCGAAAGCCATGCCATGCCCGTTTTCGCGGGCATAGATCGCGCTGATGCAATCGATCGGCACCGAGATCTCGCGGGCTACGCCACCAAACCGTGCCTGGAAGCTGATCAGATCGTTGCCGAGCGCAAGCCGATTGGTTGCGCCAGTCGAGACATTGAGCACAATCTCGCCGGCCTTGACGTATTCCATCGGCACCTCGGTGCGGTGATCGACCGCTACCGCGAGATACGGCGTGAAGCCGTTATCGCTGCACCATTCGTGGATGGCCCTGATCAGATAGGGTTTGGTGGAGGTCTCGGACACGATGACGACCGCCTTAGCGCCGCATGACCTTTTCAGAGGGCGTCAGCGCTTCGATGTAAGCCGGACGCGAGAAGATGCGCTCGGCATATTTCATCAGCGGCGCGGCACTCTTGGGCATCTCGATCGCATAGTGGTCGAGGCGCCAGAGCAGTGGCGCGATCGCGACGTCAAGCATCGAAAAGTCTTCACCGAGCATGAACTTGTTCTTGATGAAGATCGGTGTGAGCTGGGTCAGACGATCGCGGATCTGCAGGCGTGCCCGCTCCATCAGCTTGGCCGTCTCTTTGCTGTGATCGCGACGCTCGATCTGCTGCACATGGACGAAGAGTTCGCGCTCGAAATTGAACAGGAACAATCGGGCCCTTGCACGCATTACCGGATCAGCCGGCATCAGCTGCGGATGCGGGAATCGTTCATCGATGTATTCATTGATGATGTTCGATTCATAGAGGATCAGATCGCGCTCGACCAGGATGGGCACCTGGCCATAGGGATTCATGATCGAGATGTCTTCGGGCTTGTTGTAGAGATCGACATCACGGATCTCGAAATCCATGCCCTTCTCGAACAGCACGAAGCGGCAGCGTTGGCTGAACGGGCAGGTCGTGCCCGAATACAGGACCATCATGGGCTTCGCTCCTCAGGAGACAGACCGGCTGACGCCGGTGCAGTGAATATCAAAACAGAAAGAGACGGCGAAAACCTTTACCGGCTTGCGCTGTCTCGGGGTGCGGCTGATGCGATTACTTGATGTCTTTCCAGTATTCGCGGTTGAGCCACCAGGCCAGAACAACAAAAAGGGACAAAAACAGCAGCACGCCGGTACCCAGGCGAGTGCGGGTCCGCGCGGACGGGTCGGAAACATAGGTCATAAACGCGACCAGATCGGCGATCTGACCATCAAACTGTGCCTGGGACATATTGCCGCCGACCGCCGGCGTGAGCGTGATGCTCGTGCCTTCGTGAGGATGCCCGTCGCTGATCGCTTCGACTTTCTCGGTGCGCTGACCGGTCAGGGCGTCGATGGTGGTGACCGTTCGCGACAGCGCGTGCTCACCCGGCTTGCCATCGGCCGCTGCCTTGACATCCTCGATACTGGCGCCACGCGAGCCCTGAAGCTCCCAGAGCACATGTGGCATGCCCACATTCGGATAGACGGTGTTGTTCCAACCGGTCGCCCGTGACGAGTCGCGATAGAACCCGCGCAGGTAGCTGTAGAGCCAGTCGGCACCAGATCCATCGTGCGACGCCCGTGACCGGGCGGTCACCGAGAGGTCAGGCGGCATCGCGCCGAACCATTCCTTGGCATCCTTGGCCGACATCGATACCTTCATCGTGTCGCCCACTTTCGCGCCAGTAGGGATCAGGTAGTCTTTGATCTGGGCTTCGGTCAGGCCGAGGTCGGTCATGCGGTTGTAGCGCATGAGCGACATGCCGTGGCAATTGAGGCAGTAGTTGGTAAAGATCTTGGCCCCGTTTTGCAGCGAGGGAAGATCCTTAAGCTTCTCGGTAGGGAAGCGATCGAGCGGGACCCCGCCTCCCGCGGCCTGCGCACTCAGCGCACACAGGCCCAGGGTCGCTGCGACCAGTGCGGGCGCAAACCAGGAGAAGGCGCGGGAAAAAGCGCGGAAAAGACTTCGGGAAACAATTCGGAAACTCGGGTGCGTCATAGCAAGGTCCAGTTCAGTCGGGTCTTGTCTCGGTGCGCGGACTCAATGCGCCGCAAACGTGACGCGATCGGGGACGGGCTTGAATTCGCCCATTGCGCTCCACCACGGCATGAACAGGAAGAACGCAAAATAAAGCAGCGTTCCAACCTGTGCGACCACCTGCGCCACGGGCGACGGCGGCTGCACACCGGTGTAGCCCAGCACCAGGAACACGATGACAAACGCGGCATACATGTACTTGTGCCAGCCCGGGCGGTAGCGAATCGACTTGACCTCGCTGTTGTCGATCCAGGGCATGGCAAAAAAGATCATGACCGACGCGCCCATGGCGACCACGCCCCAGAATTTGGCGTCAAGCACCAGAAAGCCCACCAGCATCGCGCCGACAGCCAGCGTGGCAATCAGTTTGGACAGCGACTTCGTGCCGCGGCTCATCCAGACCACTGCCAGGAAGATCAGCAGGAAGGGGGTCAGGCCCCACAGGATGAAGTCGGAGGTAATGGCACGCAGGATCGAGTAGTAGGGCGTGAAGTACCAGACCGGCGCGATATGGGCTGGCGTCTTGAGCGGATCGGCCGGGACGAAATTGTTGTATTCGAGGAAATAGCCGCCCATCTCCGGAGCAAAGAAGATCACCGCCGAGAAGACCAGCAGGAACACCGAGACACCCATGATGTCGTGGACGGTGTAGTAAGGATGGAAAGGAATGCCGTCAAGGGGAATACCGGCGGCATTTTTCTTTGCCTTGATCTCGACACCGTCGGGATTATTGGAGCCGACCTCATGCAGCGCAACGATGTGCGCGGCAACCAAGCCCAGCAGCACCAGCGGAATCGCGATCACATGGAAGGCGAAGAAGCGATTGAGCGTGGCATCGCCGACCACGTAGTCGCCGCGGATCCAGAGCGACAGCTCGGGGCCGATGAAGGGGATCGCCGAAAACAGATTCACGATGACCTGAGCGCCCCAGTAGGACATCTGGCCCCAGGGAAGCAGGTAGCCGAAGAAGGCCTCGGCCATCAGGACCAGGAAGATCAGGCAGCCAAAAATCCAGACGAGTTCGCGCGGCTTTCGATAGGAGCCATAAAGCAGGCCGCGGAACATGTGCAGGTAGATGACGATGAAAAACGCCGAAGCGCCAGTCGAGTGCATGTAGCGAATCAACCAGCCCCAGGGCACGTCACGCATGATGTATTCGACCGACTCGAAGGCCTTGGCCGCGTCGGGCTTGTAGTGCATCGTCAGAAAAATGCCGGTGACGATCTGGAGCACCAGGACGAGGGTTGCCAATGCACCAAAAAAATAGAAAAAGTTGAAGTTTTTAGGCGCGTAGTACTCGGACAGATGCGCCTTCCAGGTGGAGGTGAGCGGAAAGCGCTGATCGACCCAGCCGAGCACACCAGTAGTGTCAACGTTTTTGTCAGTCGTTGCCATGTGAAGCTCCTTGGCCTTCAGGCTTTCTTATCGTCGCCAATCAGCAGGCGAGTGTCGGTGAGGTAGGTGTGCGGCGGCACATCGAGGTTGGCGTTGGCCGGCTTGTTCTTGAAGACCCTGCCGGCCATGTCGAAAGTGGAGCCGTGGCAAGGGCACAGGAAGCCGCCCGGCCAGTCACTGGGCAGCGAGGGCTGGGCGCCGGGTGTGAACTTGTCGCTCGGCGAGCAGCCGAGGTGCGAACAGATGCCCACCACGACGAGGTATTCGGGCTTGATGGAGCGGGCCTGGTTCTGGGCGTAGGCCGGCATCGCAATCTGGTAGGGCTTGAGCGACTTGGGATCGAGGACCTCGTTCTCGGTGACCTTGAGCGACTCGAGCATTTCGGGCGTGCGACGGACGATCCAGACCGGGTTGCCGCGCCATTCGACCCGGCGCAACTCACCCGGAGCCATACCGGAGATGTCGGCTTCGACCGGTGCGCCGGCGGCCTTGGCGCGCTCGGAAGGCTCGAAGCTCGTGACAAACGGGATGGCGCAGGCAGCGGCACCGACGGCGCCGACGGCTGAGGCGGTCACGAGCGCATTGCGGCGGGATGAATCGTTTAGCTCGTCGTGCTCGAAGGACACGCTCGAGGGGTGATCGGCCATGAAAACCTCGTGGAGACGAAAGGAGGCAGTGCTGACGCACGCCTTTAAAGCGCAAACCGGGATTCTAGCTTATTGCGGCGCAGTATAGAAATCTCGCGGTCAGCAGCTTGGCAGGCGGGCGACACCCGTGATATTTCTCGCACCCCGGCCATTTGCGTCATCCGCCTCGGCCATTCATCTCAGCCACCGTCGCGAGGACGACTGTCTGATCCATCAAGGAGTCAATGCAACATGAGCCTGCTTTCTGAGTTCAAGGAATTCGCCGTCAAGGGCAATGCGATCGACCTGGCGGTCGGTGTCATCATCGGCGCCGCTTTCGGCAAGATTGTCGATTCACTTGTGGGCGATGTGATCATGCCCTTCCTGGCGGCATTGCTCGGCGGCAAGTTCGACTTCTCGAGCCTCTATACCGTGCTCGGCACGGTTCCGGCCGGCGTGGCCAACAACCTTGACGCCATCAAGAAGGCCGGGGTGCCGGTGTTTGCCTATGGCAACTTCATCACCATCCTGATCAATTTCATTCTGATGGCCTTCGTGATCTTCATGCTGATTCGCCAGCTGAAAAAGCTGACCGACAGGCAGGAAGTGGTCGAGGCGGCCCCCCCGGAAGTGCCCGCCGCCGAACAGCTGCTGGCCGAAATCCGTGACGAACTGCGTCGCCGCCCGGCCTGAGGCAGGCGGTTTTTCGTCAGACCGGGTTCGGGTCGTCGACGAAGACGACCTCGAGCCCGAAACGATCCCTCAGCACCTGGCCGAGCGCCTGCACACCGTAACGCTCGGTCGCGTGATGGCCAGCCGCGGCGTAAATCACGCCGGCCTCGCGAGCCAGGTGGGTGGTGCGTTCGGCGATTTCACCGCTCAGGTAAGCATCGGCGCCGGCATCGATCGCCTGCTGAAGGCTGTCGTGTGCCCCGCCGGTGCACCAGGCGATGCGCCTGATCGGCCGCGCCAACTCGCCCACCAGCAGCGGCTCGCGGCCCAGCGTCGCACGCAATGAGGCGGCCAGTCCGGCTGCACTCAACGGCTCTGCGCCCGGCGGATCGAGCTCGGCCATCCGCAGCAGGCCGTCCTTGCCGAACGCATCGCCATCCGGCCAGCCCAACTGGCGGGCAAGCTGGACGTTATTGCCGTATTCGGGATGAACGTCGAGCGGCAGGTGGTAGGCAAACAGGCTGATGTCGTGGGCCAGCAAGGTGGCGAGCCGGCGGCGGCGGGGCCCGATCACGCGGGGATCGTCCCCGCGCCAGAACCAGCCGTGATGGACCAGCACCGCCTGCGCACCCTCGCGCACCGCGGCCTCGACCAGCGCCAGGCTGGCGGTGACGCCACAGACGATTCGGGTGATTTGCGGCGCGCCTTCCACCTGCAGACCGTTTGGGCAATAATCGGCGAATCGCCGAGCGTCGAGCAGCCCATCGAGAAACCCGGCGAGTTCGTCCCGATCGAGCGGCGCCGCACGGCCCGCTTCCTGCCTTCCGATCCCATTCCCGGTTTTCGTCATGCTCAAGAAGCTCTGGTTGACATTCGCACAGGCCGTGGCGATCGGGCTGGCCATGGTCTTCGTGGTGGCCACCCTGCGACCGGAGTGGCTGCCCGCAAGACTCGTCTCACCGGACGGCCCCATGTCCGGCATCGCGAACCGGCCGCCGGGCCAGGCTGACCAGATCGGCCAGACAGCCACCAATGCCGCCCGCAGCAATCCGATTCTGTCATACAGCGACGCGGCCGCCCGGGCCACGCCGGCCGTGGTCAATATCTACACCTCCAAGGAAAGCCGGATTCCGCCCGATCACCCCTTCCTGAACGACCCGCTCTACAAGCGCTATCTGGGCGAACAGCAGCGCAGCCAGCCGACCTCCAGTCTGGGTTCGGGCGTGGTGGTCTCGAACGACGGGACCATCCTGACCAATCACCATGTCATCGACGGCGCCGACGGCATCGAAGTGCTGCTGTCGGACGGGCGCCGCGGCAAGGCCGTGCTGGTCGGATCCGACCCGGAGAGCGACCTGGCGGTTCTTCGCATCGACCTGCCGAATGTCCCGACGATTGTTTTCGGCGACCCTGAACATGCCCGGATCGGCGATGTGGTGCTCGCGATCGGGAATCCGTTTGGCGTCGGTCAGACCGTGACCATGGGCATCGTGTCGGCCCTTGGGCGCACGCAACTGGGTATCAACACCTTCGAGAACTTCATCCAGACCGATGCCGCCATCAATCCGGGCAATTCGGGCGGCGCCCTGGTCGATACCGATGGCCGGCTGATCGGCATCAACACCGCCATCTATTCACGCACCGGCGGATCGCTCGGCATCGGCTTCGCGATCCCGACCTCGACCGCTCGCAGCGTGATGGACCAGATCGTTCGCAACGGCAGCGTCGTGCGCGGCTATATCGGCGTCGAGCCGCAGGATGTCACCCCCGAACTGGCGCAGGCCTTCAAGCTGCCGCGACAGGATGGCGCGATCATCGCCGGGGTGATGCGCGGTGGCCCGGCCGACAAGGCGGGCGTGATCGCCGGCGACATCCTCTTTCAGATCGATGGCCAGCCGATCCCCAATACTGCATCGATGCTCAACGCGATCGCCATGCTCAAGCCGGGCTCGACCAGCAAGTTCATGTTCATCCGCGACGGACGCGAGACCGAGTTGCCGATCACGGTCGGTCAGCGGCCAAAGCCGGGCGCACGCAACGGGAAATAAGCGACTTAGGCGACTGAGGCAACTGAGCCGACCGGGGCGGCCTCAGCCTGCGCCGGTCACCGCCCAGTCGGTCGCGGCCTGCAGACAGCGTTTCAGCAAGGGGCGAAGTCGCGCGGCGCGGTCTTCGAGCAAGGCAAAGGGCGCCGACTCGTCCATGTAGATGTCCTGGACTTTCTCGAGCTGAATAGCATGCACGCCGCCGGCACCCAGGCCATTGGAGCGGGTGATGTGCCCGCCCTTGTAGCGACCGTTGAGCACCCAGGAGTAATCGGACTGCGCTCGCACCGGCGCCAGGACCGCCTCGGTCAGGGCCGGGTCGCAGGCGTGGCCGTCGGCCGTCCCGAAATTCAGGTCGGGCAGGCGACCCTCGAAAAACCGCGGCAGCACCGAGGCGATTGAATGCGCGTCCCAGAGCACGACGCGCGGATGCAGGCCGCGCAAGCGGGCAAGTTCGCCAGCCAGGGCAGCGTGATAGGGCTGCCACCATTGTTCGCGACGCCGCGCGATCTCGGCCTCGTCGGGGGCGCCATCCGGGTAGAGCAGCTCGCCCCGGAAGGTCTCGGTCGGCACCAGACTGGTGGTGGTCATGCCGGGATACAGGCTCGTACCGTCGGGCGGGCGATTGAGGTCGATGACATACCGCGACTGCGTCGCCACCAGCAGCGTGGCGCCCATCTCGCGCACGAAATCGTAGACCCGCGGCAGATGCCAGTCGGTGTCGGCCAGCGACAGGGCCGCCGGGTTGAGCCGGGCAGCCAGATCGGCGGGCAATCCGGTGCCGACATGCGGCATCGACACCATCAGCGGGGAGTTGCCACGAAAAAGTTCGAAGGCACGATGACTGACATCGGCAGCGGAAACAGAGTGTTGTTGCGGCATCGGCGCCTCAGGTCGGTCGGTGGTCGGTGTCAGGTCAAGGCGAGATCGGCGTGATCAGAATCTGCAGCAGACTGACGGTACCGATGGCGGTGGGCATCGGGTCGGCCGCGCCGAACTGCAGGTATTCGCCGGCCTCGACCTGTGTGCCTTGAACCATCAGTCGGCCGCGGCAGACGAAGCAGCCATGCACCGGCTGCTGGTCGGGGCCGGCGGCGGTGATTGCGGGCAGCGACTGCGCCCAACCACCGCCGCCGGCCTGATTCGCGGTCTCCCAGTCGGCCACCAGCAGTTGGCCGTCAGCCAGCCGCACGCGCCGCATCCGCCCGGTCCAGCGACCGCGCGCCAGGATCAAATTGAACGCCCGACAGATCGAATCGCCGCGCAATTCGGCCATCGGCGCGACCTCGCCGGCGAATTGCACCGGATCGCTTCGGGAATCAAGCGCGACCCGACCATCGGGAAACTCGAGCGAGATCGCACCCTCGACCAGCGCGAAGCTGCGATCGCAGCCGGCCCTGCTCGAAAAGGGGCCGTTGCGCTCGATGTCGGCCAGACTGAGCCGCCAGCCGAAATCGGCCTGCGCAGCAGCGCCGGGTCCGCGGGCCAGCTCGCGGGTCAGCCCACCGCCGTTGAGCCATGCGACCGGCCTGCACTCATGCGAGTCGATCCGAATCATCGTGCCAGCTCGGTGGTCCAGGCGGTCTCGGCCGGCGCCTGCGGTTGACGCCACTGCGCGAGCAGCTGGTCACGTTCGGTGCCAACAGCGGTCGCACTGGCTTGCCGAACATGGCCATAGCCGCGAACCTTGTCGGGCAGCGAGGCGATCCGCACGGCAAGGGCATGGTTGGCCGATGTGAGGGTGGGCAGCAGCCGCTCGATATCAGCCCGATAGCCGTCAAGGAGTTCGCGCGCCAGGCGACGTTCATCGGACTTGCGAAACGGGTCGAGCAGGCTGCCGCGCAGCGTGCGCAGCGGCGCCATCAGACGGAAAGCGGTCATCAGCCAGGGGCCGACCTCGCGCTTGGTGAGCCGACCGGTCGCCGGATCGCGCCGTCCGAAAGGGCCGCCCGCCACATGAAAACGCAGCTTGAAATCGCCTTCGAAGGTGCGCTGGAGGTCGGCCTTGAACTCGGGACGGGTGTAGAGGCGTGCGACCTCCCATTCGTCCTTGTGGGCCATCAGTTTGAACAGATTGCGAGCCACCGCCCGCGACAGCGAATCCCCCAGGCCGGCGGTGGTCTCGGCCTGCACCACCCGATCAACGAACTCGCTGTATCGGCGCGCGTACTCGGCATCCTGATAGTCGGCGAGGAAGGCGGTGCGATGGGCCAGGCTTTGCGCCAGCGTGGCCGGCTTGCGCGGATCAAAACGCACCACCTGCACCGCCTGTGGGGTGGCGCCGACGGCGATCTTTTCCAGCGCCGGCAGATCATGAGCCGCGCGCCGTCCCCACAGAAATGCCCGCCGATTCGAATCGACCGCCACACCATTGAGCTCGATCGCACGATCGAGCGCCGCCATTGACAGCGGCACCAGGCCGCGCTGCCAGGCAGCGCCGAGCAGGAACATGTTGGCGGTGATCGCATCGCCCATCAGCGCGCCGGCCAGACGCAGCGCCTCCAGGCCGAGTCCGCGTTCGCCCAGCGCACCGGTGAGGCGCGCGACCAGCGCATCGGCATCCGGATTCCAGTCGGGGTTGCGCGAGAACTCCGAGGTCGGGACCATATCGGTACAGATCACGCCACCGCTGCTGCCGGGGCGCAGTTTGCCGACCGTCTCGTCACCGGCCGAGACGATCAGGTCGCAACCGATCAGGGTGTCGCACTCGCCGGCGGCCACGCGGGTGGCATGCAGCAGCGCCGGATCGGGCGCGATCTTCACATGCGACAGGACCGCACCATATTTTTGCGCCAGGCCGGTCACATCGAGGTTGGAGCTGAAATAGCCCTCCAGATGCGCCGCGACCGCCAGGGTCTGGCCGATGGTGACCACGCCGGTGCCACCGATGCCGGCCACCAGGATGCTGAAGGAGCGATCGATGCGGGGAATCGCGGGCTCGGGCAGCGTGGCGAAGGCTGCTTGTGCCGCCTGATTGGCCAGCGCGCGCGGATCGACCGTGGCCGCGGCCGCCGGCGCGACCGACTTGCGCAGGGTGCCACCCTCGACCGTCACGAAACTCGGGCAAAAGCCCTCGGTGCAGGAAAAGTCTTTATTGCAGGAGGACTGGTTGATCTTGCGCTTGCGACCGAGTTCGGTTTCGAGCGGCTCGATCGACATGCAGTTGGTGACCTTGCCGCAATCGCCGCATCCCTCGCAGACCGCGCTGTTGATGAAGGCGCGGCGGTCGGGGTCGGCCCACTTGCCGCGCTTGCGCAGCCGCCTGCGCTCGGTCGCGCAGGGCTGGTCATAGACGATCACCGACACATCGGGGTATTCGCGCAGCTCGCGCTGGACCGCATCGAGTTCGGAGCGATGGTGCACGCTCACCCCGGCCGGGAAGCTCGTGTCCTGCCATTTGCCCGGATCGTCGCTCACCAGTGCGATCTTCTTGACCCCTTCGGCAGCCAGTTCGCCGATCGTGCCCGGGATGGTCAATTCGCCGTCGATCGCCTGGCCGCCGGTCATCGACACGAAGCCGTTGTAAAGCAGCTTGTAGGTGATCGGCGCATGCGCGGCCACCGCCTGCCTGACCGCCAGAAACCCCGAATGAAAGTAGGTGCCGTCGCCCATGTTGGCAAAGACATGCTTCTCGGTGGTAAAGGGCTGCTGGCCGAGCCACATCGCGCCTTCGCCACCCATGTGCGAGACAGTGGTGGTGGTCGTCGGATCGAGGAACATCGCCATGGTGTGGCAGCCGATGCCGGCCAACGCGCGGCTGCCGTCGGGCACCTTGGTGGAGCGGCCATGCGGGCAGCCGGAACAAAAGCTCGGCGCCCGGATCAGCGAGGGTGCACCAGGCTGAGCACCCGGCTCGGGCTGGCCGATCGGGCAGCTTGCATCGTCGCGGCGCAGACAAGCGACCAGCGCACGCGCCACCATCGCCGGCGTGATCTCGCCGGCATTCGGAAACACTGCGTCGCCGCGCTCGGCGGCAAACTGCGGGCCGCCGGCATGCTTGCCGATGATCGCCGGGGCATCCGCCATCCGGTAGAGCACCGAGCGCAGCTGATCTTCGAGCAGCGGACGCTTTTCCTCGACCACCAGCACCTGCGACAGGCCGGCTGCAAACTCGCGCGCGATGCCCGGCTCGAGCGGCCAGACCATGCCGACCTTCAGGGTGCGGATGCCAAGCTGATCGAGGCGCGCCGCATCGATTTCGAGTGCCACGAAGGCCTGCTGCAGGTCCTGCCAGGCCTTGCCGGCGGCCACCACACCGATCCGGGCGCCCTGCCCGGCACCGCCGATGACATTGAGCCGATTGGCTCGCGCATAGGCCACCGCGCGGTGCAGCTTGTGGTGATAGAGCCGGTCTTCCTGGGGCAGCGCCGCGTCATAGGACCGGGTGTGCACGCCGCCCTCGGGCAGCGCCATCTCGGGCGGCTCGACGATCTGCGGCGAATCGGGCGAAACACGAACCGAGCCGCCGCCTTCGACCACGTCGGTCACCACCTTCATACCCGACCAGCAGCCCGAATAGCGGCTCATCGCAATGCCGTGCAGACCGAAGTCGAGCAGCTCCTGCGCATTGCTCGGATAAAGCAGCGGAATACCGGCCGCAACAAAATTCAGGTCGGAATAATTGGCGACGGTTGATGACTTGGCGCCATGGTCGTCACCGGCAATCGCGAGCACGCCGCCGTGGGGTGAGGTGCCGGCCAGATTGGCGTGCCGAAACGGATCGCCTGAGCGATCGACGCCCGGTCCCTTGCCGTACCAGATGCCGAAGACACCATCGACCGTGGCACCGGGAAAGACGCCGACATACTGCGCGCCCCAGATCGCGGTGGCGGCCAGGTCTTCATTGACCGCCGGACGAAACACCACATTGTGCTGATCGAGCTGCGCCTGCGCGCCCCACAGCTCAAGGTCGTAGCGACCCATCGGCGAGCCGCGATAACCCGAAATGTAGCCACCGGTATTGAGACCCGCTGCCGCATCACGAAGACGCTGCTGAATCGGCAATCGCACCAGCGCCTGAATGCCGGTCATGTAGAGCCAGCCTTCGGTCGCCAGGTAGCGGTCGTTCAGGCTGGTGATCAGGCGCAGGCCTTCTGTGGGCGCGTTCATCGGGCAATCTCCTGCAGCAGATCCGCAGCGGGTAGGACGGTCTGCCGGATGGTTGAAGTCTCGATCAGGCAAGCGGCGGATCGATCCCGGGATCTTACCCCGCAGCCCGAATCGACCTGTGTTTGATCGGGGTCAATACGCAGGATCGTCGCAGCGCCAGACTCGACTGGGCCTTCACGATCGCTCGCGATTCAGGAGGCCCGCGATTGGTCAACCGGGCGTCAACTGCCCTTCATCGAGCCTCAACCGACCTGATACCGCCATGACCACTCCCTCCGTAGCTCGCCCTGCCCCGTCGCCCTCACCAGCGCGCCCCCTTCCGGGCGGCCGCTGCCGAGCGCCGGCGCTCGCACTGATCATCGTTTCGGCAGGGCTCGCAAGCTTGCCACCGAGTGCATCGGCGCAGACCACCACCGGCGCAGAACTCGGTCGCCATGAGTTCGAAACGAATTGCGCGATCTGCCATGGCATCGACGCGCGCGGCGGGGGCCCGATGCGCCCCTTTCTGGCGCGCGTGCCAGCCGATCTGACCAGCCTTGCCCGCCGCAACGGCGGGGTGTTTCCGAAGGATGCGGTCGCCGAACTCATCGACGGACGCGCCACCGTCGAGCCGGGCCCGCACGGCACGCGCGAGATGCCGATCTGGGGCAAGGTCTATCGCGAGCAGTCGGACCACCAGATGCGCGGCATGCCGTTTCCGAGCGAATGGACGGTGCGCGGGCGCATCCTGGCGCTGACCGACTACCTGTCGACACTTCAGCAGCGCTGAGCCGATCGGCTAAGCTGCGCAGATTCACACTGAGCCGCGTCACCGCAGGCGCGGCCCCTGCGCAGGAGACATCATGAAACTGACCGATCAGCGAATCGTGATTACCGGTGCTGCCAGCGGCATCGGCGAGGCCCTGGCGCTGCGCTTTGCATCAGAGCGTCCACGCGCCCTCGTGCTGGCCGATCTGCCAGCCCAAAGTGGCGCGCTCGATGCGCTGGCCGCTCGCCTGAGCAAGGGCGAGGCCGACAGGCCGGCGGTGCCCTGTATGGCTTTCCCCTGTGATGTCGGCGACGAGGCGCAGGTGCAGGCGCTGGTGGCGGCCACCGAGAAGCGCTTCGGGCCGATCGACGTGTTCTGCTCGAATGCAGGGCTGATCCGCGACGGCGACGAGTTTTCGCCGGATGCGCACTGGACCCTCAACTGGCAGGTCCATGTGATGGCGCATGTCTATGCCGCCCGTGCGGTCGTGCCGGGCATGAAGGCGCGCGGTGGGGGCTATCTGCTCAATACCGCCTCGGCGGCCGGTCTGCTGACCTCGCTGCCGTCAGCCACCTATGCGGTGAGCAAGCATGCGGCGGTCGCGCTGGCCGAATATCTGTCGATCCGACACGGCAATGACGGCATCCGCGTGTCGGTGCTGTGCCCTCAGGCGGTCGACACACCGATGATCGCGGGTCGCGCTGGATCAGCTGCAGCGGCCAACGATGGCGTCATCTCGGCGCAGGCGCTGGCCGACTGCGTGGTCGAGGGCATGGATGCCGAGACCTTCCTGATCCTGCCGCATCCGCAGGTGCTGAGCTATGTCGAGCGCAAAGCCAAGGACTACGACCGCTGGCTGGGCGGCATGCGGCGTTTTGCGTCTCGCCTGAGCGGCAAGGTCGAGGGCTAGCCGATTGCTCAGGAAGACGGGCCCGACGACGAGTCGCCCGCGCCGGCCGCTGCGGCCTGGTCTTTGTCCACCGGCGCCTTGCTGCGGGCAGTGATGAAGCCCGACATCCAGATGCCGAGCTCGTAGAGCAGGATGAGCGGAATCGCCAGCATGAACTGCGACAGAACATCCGGCGGCGTGAGCACCGCCGCCACCACAAAGGCACCGACAATCACATAGCGGCGCGCTTCGCGCAGCTGCGTGGTGGTCACCATGCCAAGCTTGACCAGCAGCATCTCGACCACCGGGACCTCGAAGGTCAATCCGAAGCCGAAGAAGATCGAGAGGGTGAAGTCCCAGTATTTCTGGAGATCCTGAAGCGTCTCGGCACCGGTTTGCGCCGAGAACGAGATGAAGAACTTGTAGGCCGCCGGCAGTACGAAGAGGTAGGCGAAGCTGATGCCCAGCAGCATGAAAAACACGCTCGAGACAATGAGTGGCAGCACAAAGCGCTTCTCGTGCTCGTAGAGGCCGGGCGCCACGAAAGCCCAGGCCTGATAGAGCACCCAGGGCATCGAAATCAGAAACGCGGTGAGAAACGCGACCTTGGTCAGGGTAAAAAACGCGCCGGCCTGGTCGGTGAAGATCGGCTTGCTTCCCGCCGGCAACGCCTCGTAGAGCGGCAACGACAGGAACTTCATGATGTCGCCGCTGAAGTAAAAGCACGCCCCGAACAGGATCAGCACGACGATCAGGCTGCGGATCATGCGGTCGCGCAGCTCGACCAGATGCGAGACGAAGTTTTCGTCCTGGGCGGCATCGACCGCAGGCTTCTTGCGCGAAAAAAGTTTCAGAGCCAAGACGTCGGCCTAGCGGTGGAAGGAGCGGCGCGGCCGCTTGATGCCGAGCTCTTTTTCGCGCTCGATGCGACGGTCCTTGATCTTTTCGCGCTGACGGCGGGTCTTGTAGATCGCGTCCCAGTCGGTCGGCGGCGGCGTGGGTTCAGACTGGAGCGACTGCTGGACCTCATTGAACTGGGACTGCGCCTCGGCCACACCGGACTCGACCGAACTCTTGAGGTCGCGGGCGGCATCAGTGACCTGGGTCTGCAGGTTGCGCAACTCGGTCAGCTCCATCTGGCGATTGATGTCGGACTTCACATCGTCGACGTAACGCCGCAGTTTGCCCATCCAGTGACCCGCCTGGCGTGCGACCTTGGGCAAACGCTCGGGCCCCAGCACAACGAGTGCCACGACCGCCAGGACCGCCATCTCGGAAAGACCGATATCGAACATGCTCGGGTGTCAGGAAAAAGGCGAACGAGTAAAGCAAACCGCAAAACATCAGACGGATAAAACACAAAAGCGGCCCGAAGCCGCTTGCTCGACGGGTCTGGCCGCAGGCCGACCCGTCAGGGCCTTGCCCGCAAAAAATCAGGACTTGGGACGGGCGTCGACGTCGATGGTCTTGGAGGCATTTGCGTCGGCGGTGGCCGACTCGGCGCCGTCCTTTACGCCTTCCTTGAACCCTTTGACCGCGCCACCCAGGTCAGACCCGATGTTGCGAAGCTTCTTGGTGCCGAAAACCAGCATGATGATGACCAGCACGATCAGCCAGTGCCAGATGCTCAATGAACCCATGTTGACACTCCTTGGTCAGGCGCCCTTGATGCCCAGGTTGAGAGGCTCGGGGCCGCCCAGAACATGCACGTGGAGATGATACACCTCCTGCCGACCGACCCTTCCGGTGTTGATGACTGTCCGAAAACCGTCGTCCAGACCCTGCTGCCGGGCGAGTTCGCCGGCCATGCCGAGCACCTTGCCGAGCACCGCCTGATGGCCCATGTCGGCATCGTAGAGGTTTTCGACATGGACCTTCGGGATGATCAGGAAATGAACCGGCGCGGCCGGGTTGATATCGTGAAACGCAAGGATGTCGTCGTCCTCGTACACCTTGCGGCTTGGAATGTCACCGCGAATGATGCGGCAGAAAATGCAGTCGTGTTTCATAGGGACTCCTCGTCAGTCGGGGCTGCGCCGCGCTTTTTCGTCGATGCCCGACAGCCCCTCGCGGCGGGCCAGCTCGGCCAGCACATCGGCAGGAGACAGATCGTAATGGGCCAGCATCACCAGAGTGTGAAACCACAGGTCGGCGGTCTCGGCGACGATCTTTTGCCGATCCCCGTCCTTGGCCGCCATCACGGTTTCGGTCGCTTCTTCGCCGATCTTCTTGAGGATGGCGTCTTCGCCCTTGTGCAGCAGCCGGGCAACATAAGAGCGCTCCGGGTCGGTGCCGCGGCGCGCCTCGATGGTCGCCGCAAGGCGCGCCAGCAGATCGTCAGGAATGGCTGCCATGACCGTCGCCGTTGGGGGCATAGACCAGCGCCGGGTCGCGCACCACCGGATCGGTGACCACCCATTGCCCGCCTTCGAGACGACTGTAAAAACACGAGTGGCGACCGGTATGACAGGCCACGCCGCCGGTCTGGGTGACCGTGAGCAGAATCGCATCGCCGTCGCAGTCGAGGCGGATCTCGCCAACCGCCTGGGTGTGGCCCGATTCCTCGCCCTTGCGCCAAAGGCGCTGGCGCGATCGCGACCAGTAAGTGGCCTGACCGGTGAGCACCGTCTGCGCCAGGGCCTCGCGGTTCATCCAGGCAACCATGAGGATGTCGCCGGTGCCGCTTTCCTGGGCAATCGCCGCGACCAGCCCATTGGCATCGAAATGCACTGCATCCAGCCAGTCGGGGGCGCTCATTGCAGCCGCACCGCGACGCCCTGGTCGGCCATGAACTGCTTGGCCTGCCCGACGGTGAACTCGCCGAAATGAAAGATGCTGGCCGCCAGCACCGCATCGGCACGGCCCTGCACGACACCATCAGCCAGATGCTGCAGATTGCCGACGCCGCCCGAAGCGATCACCGGAATGCCCACCGCATCGGACACCGCACGGGTCAGCGGCAGGTCGAAACCCTGGCGTGTGCCGTCGCGATCCATGCTGGTCAGCAGGATTTCACCGGCGCCAAGCCGCTCGACCTCGATTGCCCATTCGAGCGCGTCGCGGCCGGTGTCGTTGCGCCCGCCGTGGGTGAAGACATTCCAGCGGCCGGGCGACACCTGCTTGGCATCGATGGCGCAGACGATGCACTGGGCGCCGAAGTAGGAGGAGGCCTGCTCGATCAGCGCCGGGTTCTGCAGGCCGGCAGTGTTGATCGAGATCTTGTCGGCGCCGGCATTGAGCAGTCGGCGAACGTCTTCGACGCTGCGTACGCCACCACCCACCGTCAGCGGAATAAACACCTGCGCGGCGACCGCTTCGATGATGTGCAGGATGATGTCGCGCTGGTCGCTCGAGGCGGTGATGTCGAGAAAGGTGAGCTCGTCGGCGCCCTCACCGTCATAGCGGCGGGCGATCTCGACCGGATCGCCGGCATCGCGCAGCCCGACAAAGTTGACGCCCTTGACCACCCGCCCGGCCGTGACATCGAGGCACGGGATGATGCGCCGGGTCAGCATCAGGTCGGGCCGCCGAGCTCGTCGGCACGGGCCTGCGCGGCGCTGAAGTCGAGGGTGCCGTCATAGATGGCACGTCCCACGATGGCGGCTTCGATGCCTTCACCCTCGACTTCGCACAGGCGATCGATGTCCTCCAGGGCGGATACGCCACCTGAGGCGATCACCGGGACGGTCAGGCCCCGCGCCAGCCGCACGGTGGCCTCGATGTTGACGCCACCGAGCATGCCGTCACGACCGATGTCGGTGTAGATGATGGCCTCGACGCCATAGCCCTCGAACTTGCTGCCGAGGTCGAGCACATCGTGACCGGTGAGCTTGCTCCAGCCGTCGGTGGCCACCTTGCCGTCACGGGCATCAAGGCCGACGATGATCTGGCCCGGAAACGCGCCGCAGGCATCGTGCAACAGCCCGGGGTTCTTGACCGCAGCAGTGCCGATGATGACCCAGGCGATGCCGGCATCGAGATAGCGCTCGATGGTGTCGAGATCGCGGATGCCGCCGCCGATCTGGATCGGCACCTCGGCGCCGACCTCATTGAGGATGGCCTTGATGGCCGCCTCGTTACGCGGTTTGCCGGCAAACGCGCCATTGAGGTCGACCAGATGGAGTCGCCTCGCACCGAGATCGACCCATTTGCGGGCCATGGCAGCGGGGTCTTCGGAGAACACGGTCGCGTCGTTCATGTCGCCCTGACGAAGGCGAACGCAACGGCCATCCTTGAGGTCGATGGCAGGAATCAGCAGCATGGGGCGGACATTGGACGCAGGCGGGATCGAGGGGCGACGCAGAACGCGTCGGATGGGGGTGAATGGGGCGAACGCCGGTCAGGGCTGCCAGGCAACGAAGTTGGCATAGAGTCGCAACCCGTTGGCGGCGCTTTTCTCAGGATGAAATTGGGTAGCGAAAATATTATCCCTCGCCACCGCGCAGGTAAAGCGCAGACCGTGCTCGGTGCTGCCAACACTCAGGGCGGCATCGGCCGGTTGCGCGTAGTAGCTGTGCACGAAATAGAAGTAGGACTCGTCCTCGATACCGGCCCACAGCGGATGAGCACGGTCGTGCCGAACGCGATTCCAGCCCATGTGCGGCACCTTCAGCCGGCTGCCATCGGGGGCAGTCATGGCGCTTGCCGGAAAGCGGACCACCTCGCCGGGCAGCCAGCCCAGGCCCGGGGTGTCGCCCTCGTCACTGCGGTCAAACAGCATCTGTTCGCCAACGCAAACACCGAAGAGCGGCTTGCTGCGGGCCGCCTCAATGAGCGCCGGACGCAGGCCGGATTCATCGAGATGGCGCATGCAGTCGGGCATCGCGCCCTGGCCGGGCAGCACGACGCGATCGGCGCCACGCAGCTCGACCGGGTCGGACGAGATGATGACCTTCGCATCGGGGGCGACATGCTCGAGCGCCCGGGCAACCGATCGAAGATTGCCCATTCCGTAGTCGACCACCACGATCGTCGTCATTGATGCCTGCGTCGCTCAGCCCTGCAGCGTGCCTTTGGTGGACGGAATCTGACCGGGCGCGCGCGGATCGATTTCGAGTGCCATGCGCAGCGCGCGCGCGAAGGCCTTGAAGATGGTCTCGCACTGGTGGTGGGCGTTGTCGCCGCGAAGATTGTCGACCTGGACGGTCATCTGAGCGTGATTGACGAAGCCCTGGAAGAACTCATGCGCGAGGTCGACATCGAAGCCGCCGATCATGGCGCGCTTGAATTCGACATTCCAGACAAGCCCCGGGCGACCCGAGAAATCGACGACCACCCGCGACAGCGCCTCGTCGAGCGGCACATAAGCGTGACCGTAGCGGCGGATGCCCTGCTTGTTACCGACCGCCTGAGCCATGGCCTGACCGAGGGTGATGCCGATGTCCTCGACGGTGTGATGGCCGTCGATGTGAAGATCGCCATCGGCATGGACATCAAGGTCGATCAGCCCATGACGGGCGATCTGATCGAGCATGTGATCGAGGAAGGGCACGCCGGTGGCCAGTTGCTGGCGACCGGTGCCATCGAGATCGATGCGCACACGGATCCTGGTTTCGGCGGTATCGCGGCGGACTTCTGCGGATCGCATGGCGTGGGCTGAGAAGGGCAGGTGTGAGCGGAAGAAAGAGGGCTGTGGCGCAAAAAGACAGACGCCTGATTCAGCCGGAAACCGCCAGGGATGAGCTCAGTGCGGCAAGCAGGGTCGCGTTTTCGTCGGGCGAGCCCACCGAGAGCCGCAGGCAATTGGCCAGCAACGAGTGCATTCTACCGACATCCTTGATCAGCACGCCCCGCGTGCGCATGGCGGCAGCGGTCGCCGGACCGTCGGCCACCCGCACCAGCACGAAGTTGGCCGCCGAATCGAAGGCCACCACACCCGGCATGGCGCGCAGCGCAGCCAGCAGATGGCCGCGGTCTGTGCGCACACGCGCCGCCTGCTCGAGCAGCACATCGAGGTGTTCCAGCGCGAATTCGGCAGCCGCCTCGTCGAGTGAACTGATGTTGTAGGGCGGGCGCACCTTCTCGAACTCGTCGATCCAGTGGGGTGCTGCCGCCATGTAGCCGATGCGCACCCCGGCCAGCCCGATTTTGCTGGCGGTGCGCATCACGACCAGATGGTCGTGGCGTGCCAGCTCGGGCATCCAGCTGTCGAGGGCGAAGGGCTGGTAGGCCTCATCGAGCACTACCAGGCCGGGGGCAGCCGCGATGATCTGCTCGATGCCGAGGCGGTCGAAAACATTGCCGGTGGGGTTGTTGGGATAGGCGATCCAGACGATTGCCGGCTGATGCTCGGCGATGGCAGCCAGCATCGCCGGCACATCAAGCGAAAAGTCGGGCGCAAGCGGCACCGGCACGAAGCGGCTGCCGGCCAGGCGAGTCGAGACGTCGTACATCACGAAGGTGGGTACCGGCGCGACAATCGTCGCGCCCGGTCGGGCGGTGGCGACCGACATGATGGTGATGAGTTCGTCCGAGCCGTTGCCCAGCAGCAGCCCCGCATCAGCGGGCACGCCAAGCTTGTCGCGGATCAGTGCCTTCAGGCGGGCGTAGGACGGCGCCGGATAGCGGTTGATCGCAATCGCGCCCAGCCGCTCGCCGAGCGCGCGCTGCAATTCGGGCGGCAGGCGATAGGGGTTTTCCATCGCGTCGAGCTTGAGCAGCCCCGAGGCAGCCGGTACGTGATAGCTCGACATCGCGAGCACCTCGGGTCGAAGCAGCTTGGCCGGCGTGCGAAGGCTCATGACCGGGCTCCCGGAAGTCGCATCTCGGCGCTGCGGGCGTGGGCCTGCAGCCCCTCGCCATAGGCCAGCTCAGCCGCAATCGGGCCAAGCGCGGCCGCACCGGCAGCCGAGACCTCGATCAGGCTCGAGCGCTTCTGGAAGTCGTAGACGCCCAGGGGCGACGAAAAGCGTGCGGTACGCATGGTCGGCAGGACATGGTTGGGGCCGGCGCAGTAGTCGCCAAGCGACTCAGACGAATAGGGGCCGAGAAACATCGCGCCGGCGTGGCGGATGCGATCGGCCCACTGCCCGGGGTCGCGGGTGGAGATCTCGAGATGTTCGGGCGCGATGCGATCGGTGATATCGCAGGCCTGCTCGAGGCTGGCCACCTTGATCAGCGCGCCGCGATCGGCCAGCGAGGCGGCAATCACGTCGCGGCGCGGCATGGTGGGCAGCAGGCGCTCGATGGCCGACTGCACCGCATCGAGAAAGGCGGCGTCGGGGGACAGCAGGATCGACTGGGCAAGCTGGTCGTGTTCGGCCTGCGAAAAGAGGTCCATGGCAATCCAGTCGGGATCGGTATGGCCGTCGCAGATGATGAGGATTTCGCTTGGGCCGGCGATCATGTCGATGCCGACCGTGCCGAAGACCCGGCGCTTGGCTTCGGCCACATAAGCGTTGCCCGGCCCGACGATCTTGTCGACCGCAGGAATGGTGGCGGTGCCATAAGCGAGTGCGGCGATCGCCTGGGCGCCGCCGATGGTGAAGACCCGGTCGACGCCGGCAATCGCGGCAGCGGCCAGCACCATGGGGTCGCGAACGCCATCGGGCGTCGGGCAGACCATGATCAGTTCGGGCACACCGGCCACCTTGGCCGGCAGCGCGTTCATCAGTACCGATGAGGGATAGGCGGCCTTGCCGCCGGGCACATACAGGCCGACCCGGTCGATCGGGCCGATCTTCTGGCCCAGGCGCGTACCGTCGGCCTCGACATAGGACCAGGACTCGGCGCGCTGATGCTCATGGTAGGCCCGCACCCGGGCGGCGGCCGACTCGAGCGCGGCACGAGGAGCCGCTGGCAAGGCGGCGAGTGCTGCATCGAGCTCGGCCCGTGGCAACTCGAGTGCGGCGGCATCAGAAAGACTCAGGCGATCAAAGCGGCGCGTGTACTCGAGCACCGCGGCATCGCCGCGCACCCGGACATCGCGAACGATCTCGGCGACCGTCTGCTCGATCGCGGCATCCTGCGAGGCCTCCCACGCCAGCAGCGCGGCGAGCCGCGCATCGAAATCGGGCTGCGAGGTATCGAGCCGGCTGATGATCGGACGCGAAGACGGTGTGGTCATGAAGACGCTCCGACCCGGCCAGACAGAGCGGCCGGCGGCACTCCGGACTGCTCGACCGAGTGTTCGACCGAGTGTTCGACCGCCCGCTCGAGCGCGGCCAACAGGGGCGCGAGCGCCACCCGCTTTGTCTTGAACGCAGCCTGATTGACCACCAGACGGGCTGAGATCGGCATGATGTCCTCGACCTCGACCAGATCATTGGCTTTGAGCGTGCTGCCGGTGGAGACCACATCGACGATCGCATCGGCCAGGCCCACCAGCGGCGCCAATTCCATCGAGCCGTAGAGCTTGATCGGGTCGACATGCACCCCCTTGGCCGCAAAGTGCTCGCGCGCGACCAGGGTGTATTTGGTGGCTACACGCAGGCGCGCGCCGCTGCGAACCGAGGCGGTGTAGTCGAAGCCGCGACGCACCGCCACGCACAGCCGACAGCGACCGATTCGCAGATCGATCGGCTGATAGAGGCCTTCGCCGCCGTGCTCGAGCAGCACGTCCTTGCCGGCCACACCGATATCGGCTGCGCCATACTGCACATAGGTGGGCACGTCGCTTGCGCGCACGATGATCAGGCGCAGCCCCGGGTCGGCGGTCGGAAGAATCAGCTTGCGTGAATCGAGCACCGCCGGATCAACAGTGATGCCAGCCGCAGCGAGCAGCGGCAGGGTCTCGTCAAGGATGCGACCCTTGGAGAGCGCCAGCGTGATCATGCGTCGACCACCGTGCGGACCCGCTCGATCTGGGCACCTGCCGCGGCGAGCTTGCGCTCCATGCGGTCGTAGCCGCGATCGAGGTGATAGATGCGATCGACCAGCGTGTCGCCCTCGGCGACCAGACCGGCGATGACCAGCCCTGCCGAGGCACGCAGATCGGTGGCCATGACGATTGCGCCCGACAGTCCGGGGGCACCGCGAATGACCGCGGTATTGCCCTGGATGCTGATATCGGCGCCAAGCCGGACCATCTCCTGCACATGCATGAAGCGGTTCTCGAAGATGGTCTCGGTAATCACTGCCGTGCCCTGGGCGACGCAGTTGACCGCCATGATCTGGGCCTGCATGTCGGTGGCAAAACCGGGATAGGGCGCGGTGCGGATATCGACCGAACGCGGGCGCCCCGACATGGTGGCCTGCAGCCAGTCGGTACCGGACTCGATCACGAGACCGGTCTCGCGCAGTTTGTCGAGGGTGGCGTCGAGTGCGGCGGTGTCGCAACCGGTCAGGCGCAGGCTGCCGCCGGCGGCGGCCACCGCGCACAGGAAGGTGCCGGTCTCGATGCGGTCGGGCATAACGCGATAGGCGCCCGAATGCAGGGCCTGGACACCTTCGATGACGATGCGATCGGTGCCGGCGCCGCGGATGCGCGCGCCCAACGCGGTGAGCGCTGCGGCCAGATCGACCACCTCGGGCTCGCGCGCGGCGTTGTCGATGATGGTCTCGCCCTCGGCAAGGGTGGCCGCCATCATCAGGTTCTCGGTGCCGGTGACGGTCACCATGTCGGTCACGATCCGGGCGCCGCGCAGGCGCTTGGCGCGCGCCACGACATAGCCGTGCTCGATCTCGATCTGGGCGCCGAGCGCCTGCAGACCCTTGATGTGCTGATCGACCGGGCGCTGACCGATCGCGCAGCCGCCGGGCAGCGACACGCGGGCCTCGCCAAAGCGCGCGAGCAGCGGCCCGAGCACCAGGATGGAGGCGCGCATCGTCTTGACCAGATCGTAGGCGGCTTCGAGATGGTTGATCTGCGAGGCGTCAAGCACGACCTTGCCGCCGTCTTGCATCGACTTCACGCCCATGCGCTCGAGCAGACGCAGCGTGGTGCCGACATCCTGCAGCCTGGGAACGTTGTCGAGCTCGAGTGTGCCGGGCACCAGAATGGACGCACACAGAATCGGCAGCGCGGCATTCTTGGCGCCCGAAATTGGTACCTCGCCCTTGAGCGGATGGCCGCCGTGAATCAGCAGTTTGTCCATGGTGCGATTACTTCGATCCGCGGGCGGCCCACTCGTCGGGCGTGAGCGTGGACATCGAGAGCGCATGGATTTCCTGGCGCATCCGGTCACCGAGCACCGCATAGACCAGCTGATGGCGCTGGATCGGACGCTTGCCTTCGAACTCGCGCGAGACAATCACCGCCTCGAAGTGATGGCCGTCGCCATCGACGCTCAGGTGCTCGCAGGCCATGCCGTCGCTGATGTACTGGCGGATGTTTTCAGGTGTGGTCATGAAGCG
>CANKWX010000015.1 GCA_947487165.1 Burkholderiales bacterium | reverse complement strand
TGCTGCGGCACATCCGCCGCCTTGGTCAACTTTGCATCGACCGGCACCATGTAGTTCTGCCAGTCGAGTTGGATGCCATGGCCCGCGTAATACAGCATGCCAACGCCCTGGCTACCCCTGAGCGTGTCGCGCACGTTGCTGATGGCCAGCTTCATCTGCTCCTTGTTTCCCTCGCGCAACTCGACCACCTTAAAGCCCAGTCCTCGCAGGACCGAGGCCATTGCTTTCGCATCATTTGAGGGGTTCAACAGCGGCGCCGCAGAGTAGGCCGAATTGCCAATCACCAGCGCAACGCGAACATCCAGCGGGGCTTGCGCAGCTGCAGAAAATGTCAGCATCCCGAACGCCGCAAGCGCACCCAAGCTTTGTCGTATTGGTCCCATCAAACTTAGTGTTCTTCCAATCACAATAGTCCTCAGCAGGAAAACTGGCGAAGTCCTCACGGAGCCGTCTCCACAATCTCCAGTGCAATCGCTCCAAATCCGTCCGAACAAGATCTGGCGTCAACAGGCTTGCGCGATTCTCCGGCTATCGCGCAAGCCGGACGTGCTGCGTCCGCTGCCGCGCCAATCCATGCCTGTAAGGTGCTGCGCCCGAACTGATCGGTGAGCGAGCGCAGAAATGGTCCTGCTCGCTCGCTCGGCAAATCAAGGATTTCCCTAGGCCTGGCGCTCACAACCACCAGCAGACGGTTCAGACCGGCTGGTCCTCTGGAGACAATGCGCCAGGTATCGCGAGGCAATGTGACTGGCCTGTCCGCCTGTATTCGGTTCTGGCCATCCAGCGCATTGGGAAAGAGCAGATAAAAACTTTTCTGATCGGACCCGAGCAGGATCAGGTACACCCAACCATCGCGCGCCGACCGGATAGTGATCTCGAGAGGATCGATACCGATCCGCAGGCGAGACCTGGTCACACTCGCATCGAGACCCCACGCTGCGTCGCGCTGTGCCAGCAAATCGTTGAATGCCGCCTGAACGCCACTGGTGGTAATCGCCGGGTTGCTTGCCGCTGTGGCCGGCCCCACCAGATTCGACGTCGAGGTGAGGCCTGAATCGGGTCGGTTCATCGCCGCTGGTGTCACGGGCACCAGTCGCTTATTGCCTGCGATCTGCAGGGTCTGGCGGGGCAGCGCGCGCGAAGTGAGACTCAGGTCGAGGCGAGACTGGGCGCAGGCCGAGATCTCTTCGAAACTGATCGCTCCGGAGTCGTCTCTGTCGAGCGCTTCACCGAGAAGGCAGGTCGCCAGCGATTGCGTTGCAAACGACCCGCCGATCGAGTCTTCCCACGATGTCTGATTACCCAAGGCTGCGTCTATTGCCAGCACGCTGTCTTGCGAAACACCCAAACTGAACAGCTGCTCGGCGACCATACTCGCCAATCCCGAACCGGGGTTCTCGCACTGCGAAACTGGCTCCGGTCGGCTGAAACGAGACGCGGATTGAAACAGACGCGAATCGGCCCTCGTAGCCTGATCGATCAAAGCCGGCGCGTTGCCCGCGTCGATCATCAGAACCAGCTTGTCGGCGATCGCCGCCACCGGGGAAAGCCAATCAGAGAGCTGAGCAGCGCTCAGCACTTTCCCGTCGCCCGCAACCACCGCGGCCTGACACTTGCCATCGGCCTGGCGAGTGACGGTCGCTTGGGCTGCAGACTCAGGGCGTTTACTCGTGGCACGGGCGCCATGTCCAGCGAAGTATACGAACACCCGGTCGCCGCTTTGCAACTGCCTCTGGAGCGTCGCCAGTTCGGCGCGGATATCGTCAACACCAGCCTGTTCGTTGCGCAACACCTTCAGATTATTTCGGGGAATACCCATGGCCAATGCCATCTGGGTCGCTCCAAGGATGTCAGCCTCTACACCGGGCAAGTCTTGCTGACCGTGCCGCTGGTAATCAGATACACCAACGATCAGCGCGTGCCGGCCAGCGCGTGGATAGCCGCGAATGCCCGAGACCATCGCATAGTTGTTTGTTCCCGCGCGTCCTGTCTTTAGATTCGCCTCGGGCGCGGACTTGGCACCTTCCCCCCCGAGCGATCCTGCGCGAAGCCAACCAGTGCGTTGAAGATCGCGTACCTCGCTCCAACCCGCCTCGTTGCGCATGACTTGGACCTTGCTGCCACTTCTCAGACGACCCAGCAGCGGCGCATCGACATATCGATCGGCACGCAAATCGGCATCAACGATCAACTCCATCTCGATCGGAAAGGCCACCCCCGGCAAGACCAGAGCAGCCAACACACCGAGCAGCCTAAATGCCCACAGTCGAGCAAATCGTCGCGATGTTTGGCGCTGCAATGTTCGCGCCCGCATCATTGAATAAGCCCATTGATGACGCTGCACGCAAGGACTCCCAAATACACTCGTATGCATCCATCGACGTCACGAACAACCGTGAGGCCAAGGCTGTGGGATTGAAGGAAGCCACTCACGATAGTTTTACGCCAGAGTCGATGGCGGCAGTTTCGGGATTGCCTGCGAGCGATCGGCTGCCAAGCCTGCGAAGAAGGGCAGTAACGCCCTTGTCAGTCGAGCCTTCGCAAAGGCCGACACCGCCCGCGGCGCTGCCGCCATACTCATTGGTGCAGACCCGCAGAAACTCTTGCGCCTGCTTGCGGGCTTCATCAATCGCAACTCGATCGTTCGCCGAAGCAACCCAGATCAGCAGCACCGTGCCTTTCCAGTGCCCCGTCATCCATCCCAGTCCGCCCGCGGTGCTGGGGGTCAGAGAGGCCGAGCGGGCCCATTTCGCCATTTCATCGAGGAAGTGTCGTTCGTGTCCTGGCCTGCGTTTTTCCGGCATCTGGATCGCGAGTGTGCCTGCCCAGCAGGGCTGCGATTCGTCCAGTGTCCGCTCGTACAGATGTTCTCCACTCCAGTACTGATTCAAATTCGTGGCATATACCTTGGCCAGAGAGAAATAAAGCAGCGACATCGATGCAGGCACACTCAGATCGATGAACCAGTGGCTCAGGTTCATCGTAAGGTAGGTCACCGCCAGCAGCGCGCCCGGCGCAACAAGAAAAGCCAATGAGAGCGAATCGTGAGCAAAGCGCAATGTCGCCCAAGTCATCGCGCCGAGCATCACGGTAGAGATCAGAAAAAGCACGAGCGGAGATAGTTCGCGATACAGCGAGTCATTGCGAACATTGTCAATCACCGTCGCAAGCAGATCGACTCCGGGATGCAGCTTCGACATCGGGGTGCGTATCTGATCGCCCAACGCCGGCGCAGTTGCACCAATGAGGACAATCTTTCCGGAAAACTCGTCTGCCGGACGCTGCCGTTGGCGGCGCTGCGTGTCAATGAAGTAATCAGAAAAACTTTCCCGCTGATGCGCGGGCGCCCCACGGGGCCAGTTCACCAGATGCGTGGCCTCCTTTGGAAGTCGCCACCCTTGATCCAGAGCGATTCGTGCGGGTAGCGAAAGCAAGCGAGCGTCCTTGCCGAGGTCCTCCCACAGGTCGTAACGACGGACAACGTTATCGTCATCGAGACGGATATTAAAAGTCCCAAGTCGGGTGCTTCGAATGACAGCTTCGAAATAAGGCACTGTCAGTGCAATGGTCGCATCGCTTTGACTGGGTCGCCCGTTCGCCGGATTGATGAACAGGCCGGGCAAATCAACGGCACGCAGGGTGCTGAGGGAATCGTTGCCACGGTCGAGTCGCAAAACTGGGAAGTAGGTTGAGCGGCTACCCGCCACCGCATCCGAGAAGGCCCGCTCGCCGCCAGGGTTACGAACGTCGGGATCAGAGAACAGCACATCGAAAACAAGTGCTCGAGCACCCTGCCTTTCGAGGTCTGAAACGACTGCCGCCAGTACGTCGCGAGGCCACGGCCAGCGGCCGAACTCGGGGGCCATCGCAGCCAGACTGCGTTCATCAATGTCGAGGATGACGATCTCCGGATCGGGCTTCGGCAGACGCCAGCGCCACTCCATCATCTGGTCATAAGTTGCCGCCGAGAGCTGTTTGGCTTGCCCGGTGTAAAAGAGATAGCCCGACCAGACGGCCACCCCCATCGCCAGCGACAAATAGACAAAGTGCCCGGGAAAGGCTGCCAATCGAGCGCCCAGTTTCAACGCAAGGCTTCTAAGCGAGTGGTCTAGTCGATCACGCAAGCCCAAGATCAATGGCGTCCTTCTTTCCATCAAAGTCGATGGTGGCTATTGCTGCACTAGCTCTCTACAGGGGCGTGTGCACCTCGCAGACTCACCGAGTTTCGATAGCAGAAATGCGTACACGCCGGTTTGCCGCTGCAGTCGGTTCATCGGGCAAAAGTGGCTCGCTTGACCCCTTGCCAATCGATTGCAACCGGGAGGGTTCCACCTTGTTTTGAATCAGTAAGTCAACGACCGCCTGGGCACGTTTCATCGACAATGCATCGTTATATCTTGGGTTGCCGACCGAATCAGTGTGCCCTTCGACTTGAAACGTGGACCGTATCAGTTGTTCAGTGCTCATGGCCGCAGCCAACCTTTCCAGCAGAGGAATGCTGTCAGCGCGAAGCGTTGCCGAATTGAATTCGAAGTTGATACTCAGATCGATCCTCGCTGGCTCAACCGCGAGGTTTCGCCCCATGCTTCGAGTCCTCGGCCGCGGTTTCAAAGAATCCACGAGTTCCTCAACCGATGCATTAGAGACCGGCGCCTTGTTTGATTCAGGGACTTGGGCGACCACGAGGAGCGGCGCAACAAACAGCATCCCAACAATCACGCGCTTCATTCAGATTCCTCCTCATTAATCAGTGCTGAGGTGATTACAGCCATGCACCTTGTCAAGCACCGACTCTTAATCATGGACAAACCCCATCACTGGAAGGAGTGTCTCGAGGTCATTAGTTCCGCCTTCACAAGGTGCCCTTGGCGTCTTGCTGAATGTTGGCGAAGACGATATGCCGAAAAGTCAAACACAAGCTTGAACTGCAGTTTCACTGAGCCACATTATTGCATCGTCGAACGCGCAATGTGAACGCTCAGTCAGCAGCCTGTTCAGCGATACCGCTCCAGCAATCCGCAGCAAATCAGCCGAACCATCAGCGAGTGAATCACCTGTTACGGTCAGCGCCCATCGAATCAGAGGTCGTCAAACTGACCGGCAGAAGGGTGTCGATCTCTGGATGGTGAGTAGCGAGCGCCGTGCACTCGGCTCGTGTGCATCGGCAAGAGCCATGCTGAGCGCTTGAAGGCCAGTCCAAAATTCGTTGCAAGTGGCAATTCGGGGCGCATGCGCAAAACAAAAAGCCCCAGTAAATCAATTGATCTACTGGGGCTTGCGATTGGTAGGCGCGATTGGACTCGAACCAACGACCCCCACCATGTCAAGGTGGTGCTCTAACCAGCTGAGCTACGCGCCTGCGAGCCAACGAGTATATCAGGATCATGACGACTTTGCCGCAGCGCGCCGCGCGGTATGCACTGAACATCACACCATCGATGAACTTGCCAACCGCGTCCTGAAAACAACGCGACAAAACAACAACACGCTGGCTGTCACGAGGCCGTCACCACCGAACGATCTAATACGCTTCCGTGGATGCCAGCGACCTGCAACTTGAACCCTCACCGATTCGTTATCGGGCCGTCTTCATCTCTGATCTGCACCTTGGTACACCCGGCTGCAAATCGGCTTACCTCCTCGACTTTCTTCGCTCTCACGAGTCCGATTCGCTCTATCTGATCGGCGACGTTCTTGACGCCTGGCAGTTGCGCAATCGCTGGTACTGGCCGCAGCAACATAACGACGTGGTCCAGAAGGTCCTGCGTAAGGCCAGAAAGGGAACGCGGGTCGTCTACGTCCCTGGCAACCACGATGAGTCGGTTCGCCAATTCAACGGCCTGTCTTTTGGCGATATCGAAATTGCCGAAGAAGCCGTGCACGTGACTGCCGATGGCCGCAGGCTCTGGCTGGTCCATGGCGATCTTTTCGACGGCGTCGTTCAGAACGCCCGCTGGCTCGCCAAACTCGGCGACTCCGCCTACACCTTCATTCTCTGGTTGAACCACCATTTCAACCGGGTGCGTCATCGGATGGGCCTCGGTTACTGGTCGCTTTCGCAATACCTCAAACACAAAGTCAAGAACGCGGTGAGCTTCATCAGCGACTTCGAACACACAGTCGCCAGCGAAGCCCGGCGTCGCGGCTTTGACGGCGTGGTTTGCGGTCACATCCATAAGGCCGAGATCCGCGAAATCGAGGGCATTCTTTACTGCAATGACGGCGATTGGGTCGAGAGTCTGACCGCACTGGTCGAAACCTTCGACGGGCAATTGCAAATCATCCATTGGGCCCCGAACGCCTTCGGCGCAGCGCCGGTCGCTGAAGAGTCCGAGCCGCCGGTCGTTATCGCAGCCTGATCTGGCAAGCTGGCTTGTTTTCAGGCCTCGGCAGCACTCGCATCAGCGCACACCACCCGGCAAGCGTCGCTTTGGCAAACGCGCTGAATCAGCGGCGGCGCAAACTGCTTGCCAAAATCGACACCGGCAGCAGACCCACCAGCACGATCACCAGTGACGGCAGGGCCGCCTCGACCAGCCGCTCGTCGGCCGCAAACTGGTAAGCAACCACTGCCAGCGTGTCGAAGTTGAACGGCCTCAGCACCAGGGTCGCCGGCAGCTCCTTGAGGCAGTCCACAAACACCAGCAGCGATGCGCTGGCAACACTGGGCTTCAGAAGCGGCCAGTGAACACGGCGAAGCACCTCGAAGGGCCCCGCGCCGAGCGTCCTGGCGCTGGCATCCATTGCCGGACTGATTCGCTTGAGCGAGGCGTCGAGGCCCTGCTGGGCCACCGCAAAGAACCTCACGCAATAGGCATAAACCACTGCAAACGCGGTGCCGCCGATCAGAAGCCGCGTTGCGCCGGAGCTCAGTGTCTGATCGATCGCCCCAACCACCGCCAGCAGTCCCACGCCCAGCACCACGCCGGGCAAGGCATAGCCGGCGCCCGAGATACCGGACAACAGGCGCACCCAGCGACTCGGATGCAGGCGAACTGCATAGGCCATTGCAAGCGCCATTGGAACGATGATCAGCACCGCTGACAAAGACAACAGCGCCGAATTGAGGGCCCACTGCACAAGACGAGAATCGATATGGCCCGCACTGACCCACCATTGCCGGGCAAGCAGCAATGCCGGCAAGACAAACCCGAACAGGCAGGGCAGCGCACAGGCCGCACTGGCCGACCAGCCTGCAAGGCCCGACAGTGGCCGAACACGCGCCGGCCGATTCGATCGGGCATGAAAGAGCATCCGACCACGCTGCCTGCGTTCAGCCCAGACCAGCAGCAGGACCACCGCCACCAGCAGCAATGACAACCGCGCCGCACCAGTGCGATCGCCGAACCCCTGCCATGCCCGATAGATGCCTGCCGAGAAGGTATCGACTGCGAAAAACGAGACCGTGCCGAAGTCGGCCAGCGTCTCCATCGTCACCAGCGCGAGCCCGGCCGCAACCGCCGGCCGCGCCACCGGCCAGCTGACACGCCACCAGACTTCCGGCGCTGACAGGCCCAGCGACCGCGCGGCATCGGACAGCGATTCGCTGCGCTCGGCAAAGGCATTGCGCGCGAGCATGTAGACATAGGGATAGAGCGCGAGCGCCAGAAACAGGGCCGCAGCCGGCAGTGATCGGACCTGCGGGAACCAGTAGTCGCCGACCTGCCAGCCCATGACCGCACGCAGCCAGGTCTGCAGGCTGCCACTGGTATCGAGAAAGTCAGTGTAGGCATAGGCCATCACGAATGCCGGCATGGCCAGCGGCAGGATCAGCCCCACCTCGAACAAGCGACGCCCGGGAAACTCGAAGGCCGCCACCAGCCATCCTGCGCCCACGCCAATGAGCAGAACAAGCACACCGACCAGAATCACCAGCACGATTGACGTGACTGTGTAGCGCGGCAGCACGGTACTGATCAGATGCAGCAGCGAATCGAGCGGCGCCGGTTGCAGGGCAACACCGCTCAATGCGAGCAGCGGCGCAATGATGGCCAGCGCCAGCGCAACCGCGAACCAGACCAGCGGGGACATTCGCATCGGAGAATTTGCGCCCATCACGCCAGGCATCCCTGCGTACTGCGCGCTACAATTGCATATCGAGATGAGAATTATAGGCATTCACATCTGATGCATGACGACGTCATCAGCATAACGGCAGCAAACATCGGAACGGCGGCGGCCATGCCCAGCCGTTTCGAGCTCCGAGAAGACGGCAATCCGCCGGCGCTTCGGGTCGCCGATCTGTCGGTGAGCTTCGACACCGACGCAGGGCGACTGCAGGTGCTCAAGCAGCTCGATTTCTCGCTCGCGAGCGGCGAAATCGGCTGCCTGCTGGGCGGGTCGGGCTGCGGCAAGACCACCGCCTTGCGCGCGATTGCCGGCTTCATCCGCCCCGATCTCGGATCGATTGAGGTCGATGGCCAATGCGTAACATCACCAGCTCAGATGCTGGCGCCCGAGAGGCGCAGTGTGGGTGTGGTCTTTCAGGACTACGCGCTGTTTCCTCACCTCGATGTCGCGGGCAATATTGCTTTCGGCTTGCGCAGCATGAGTGCCGGCCAAAAGCGCGAGCGGGTCGCACAGATGCTCGATCTGGTCGGACTCAAGGGAACGGCAGAACGCTTTCCTCATGAGCTCTCGGGCGGACAGCAGCAGCGGATCGCGCTCGCGCGAGCGCTGGCACCCTCACCCTCGATCCTGCTGCTTGATGAGCCCTTCTCCAATCTCGATCCCGATCTTCGCGAGACGCTCGCCCTCGAACTGCGTGACATCCTCAAGCAGCATGGCACCACCGCACTGCTGGTGACCCATGACCAGTACGAGGCCTTCGCGCTGGCCGATTCGATCGGCGTCATGGAGAACGGCCGGATCGCGCAATGGGACGAGGCTTATCGGCTCTATCACCACCCTGCCTCGCGCAGCGTCGCCGATTTCGTTGGCATGGGTGTGTTTCTGCCGGGGCGACTGATCGAAAGCGAAAAGGGCCCGAGCGTCAGCGTCGAATTGGGCAGCCTGCCGATCGACCAGGCAGAAGACCGACTGCAGGCGCGCCGAAATGCCAGCGGGTCAGGCGAGCTGACGGTGCTGCTTCGCCCGGATGACGTGGTGCACGATGACGCGAGCCCGGTGATGGCCAGCGTGGTTCGCAAGGCCTTTCGGGGCGCGCAGTTTCTCTACACGCTCGAATTGCCAAGCGGCCAGCGCCTGCTGGCGCTGGTGCCAAGCCATCATGACCATCGGGTTGGCGAGGCGATCGGCATCCGTTTTGCCGCCGATCACATCGTGACCTTCGCCGCCGACTGAGCTCAGGCGATCAGCGCCGCCTTGCGGTCTGTGAGGCGAGCACGCAGCTCATCCATACGCAACGACAGGGCACGCCGGTCGGGGCGTCGCACCAGCAGCAGGACCGTGCGGCGCGAATTGATCCAGGCCACCTTGAACTGTCTCGCACGGCCCTCGCGGCCCATCACCTCAATCCAGTCGCCACGCCCGAGTCGCGCGATCGCAGCGTCGGCGCTGATCGACAAGCGTGTCGGCAGCGCCGGAAAATCGTTCAGATCAAGCGAGTTGAGCACCGTGAGCAGGCGGTCATCAGCGGCCTTGCTGCTGTCGGGGCTGCCATGACGCGGGTTCAAGGGCGCGGTGTCGGGATCAGGGTTGGCTCGATCGATAATCCGCTGATCCAGCACCGGCGGCGAGGTGCCGCGAATGCTGTCGGCCTCGAGGACGGTCGCGCCGCCATCGGGGCTTTCAGCCGTCTCCTCGGCCACTTCGGCGCTGCGAGGCGCGGGCGCAAACCGGCTGCCTGACCACGCGTCGGTGCCATCGGTGCGCGGCATCGCCAAGGTCGTGGGTTCGGCCTCACGCTCAGTTTCACTGGCCACCGACTCGTCAAAGCCCCCTCCTCTGGGCACCTTCTGCATCTTGCGCAGATGAATCAGGAAGATCTCATCGAGAAAGGGCTGGTATTCCTCGGGTCGCGCACCGATGTCGCTGACCCCCTGGGTCAAGGGACGGATCAGCGGCGGGATGCGACTCGCCAATTGCCGCCGACTCGGCTCGGGCCCTGAGTCATCAAGACTCCACAGCAAATCATCGACGACCTGAACGGCCACTCGAAACTGCGGGCTGTCCTCGCCGTCGCGCAAGGCCGCCGTGCGCATATGGCGTAACCAGACGCTAAGCAGGAAATCACGCACCGATGGCGGCACGATGCGATTTTCGAGACGGTCATTAAGTTGCTGCTGCAGCCGCTGCGTGACGTCGCGCTCCTGTTCGCTCGACGGGCGTCTGCTGAAATCGCGGCGGTTGCGTCGCCCCGGCACCGCGTCGAGCGATTCGCGTTCATGGGCGATGCGCGACACCATGGCGGCAACGCCTTTGGCCGCACGCCGATATTCGCGCTGCACCTGTTCGCTGAGCACGGTCGATCGTGCCTGCAGGGCATAAGAAACCACTTCGACCGCGCGCACCACGGTTTCGAGCCGACGAAACAGTTCGCTGCCTGGGGTGACCTCATCAGCGTAGGCCACTGAAATGGCCGACACGCTCTCGACGAGTCGCCTGAGCGAGCGCCGGTCATCGCCAAGATAGCCAGGGTCAAGGGCGGCAAGTGTCGCTGAGGGTTGCTGAAGGCGCCAGATGAGGGCCTTTGCCGATTCGGGCATGCGCGCGTCATCGACCACATAGTCGAACATCACTGCAACCATCTCGATCGCGGCCACCTGTGCCGGCGGCGCGTTATTGGCGATCAGTTGCTGGCGCGGCGCGTCGAAGAACCGCTGCCTCGCCTCACGGGAAAACGGCTCCAGGCCATGGCGTGCAGCAAATGCGACGCCATCGAGTTCGATGTCCTGGGCTTTCGGCAGCAGCACTGCCTGCCGAAAACTGGCTTCGGCACCCCCCTGTGACACCAGGGGCTGCAGACCGAGCACCCCCGCCGCCGCGACACTGGCGGCCACCGATTCGGCAGACGATTGCACAGACGGCCGGCTGGTCCGGGGCACACTCACTGCCGTCGGAGCGGAGCTTGCCGTCCGGGCGGCGCTTGCCTGCGACGCGGGTGCGGCTTCAGACGCCTGGCGAGTGATCGGCCGAACCGGCAAGGCTGGTGGATCGGGCAGCGGCACAAGGGAATCCACCCCTTGCTGGCTCAACCACTGGTCGGTCTGCAGGATCACACCGGCCAGCGGTTGTGCCATCTCGTCGAGCACCACCGCCCTGATTTCATGGCGCAATCCGCGCTCTTCGACAAATGGGCGCAAAGCCTCGATCGCGGCTGCGGCAAGCACCGCTGCGCCAAGGGGCGCTCGAGGTTCGATCGAAGGTCGCAAGGTCAGGCTCTCGACGCGCCGCAGCCAGGCGTCGTAGTTCGGACCCAGCGCTTCGCGAATCGCGTTGGCGAGTTCGTCGCAAAGGATCTGGAGATCGAGTTCATGATCAGGCAACAAGCTCAGCAGAGCGCTGTCGTCGTCCGCAGAACGGCTCTGGTTGAGCTCGAGCAGCCTGAAGGTCAGATCATAGAGTTGCGCGAGCGATCGCTGGGCTCGCACGACACCCTCGCGTCGAAGCACATCAGCGGCCGCCTGCATTCGGCGCTGCATCTGCGCGTGCTGCGACAGCGCAACGCACTTCTGGAGCCGATCGGCGAGCAGCGGTATCGAGCTGCCCAGACTGCGGACAAAGCCCTGCCCTAAACGCTCACGGGCTTCGGTAAACAGCGAAAAGCGGTCGATATCAGCCAAAATATCAGGGAGAAGACGTCAGGCGCTTGGGGGATTTCCAATTTGGCGATACTACGTCAACGCGCCGACCGACTTTGTGATGGAATTGCCACCTCTGCAGCTTGAACGGCTCCGGTTTCTCCGACCCCCCGGTTTGCCCCACGCCATCGGATGACTGCCGATCCGGTTGCCGCCTGCTTCTCTGATCACCACCAAGATGCCGACCTCCCAAACCCCTGCCGTACAGCCGCTGAGCGGCCTTCGCATCATCGAATTCTCGGCCTTCGTGGCCGCCCCTTCGAGCGGCCTGGCGCTCGCGCAGATGGGCGCCGATGTCATCCGGATCGACCCGCTTGGCGGCAATATTGATGCCCGCCGACTGCCGGTCAACGCCGATGGTCTGAGTCTGTATTGGGCCTCGCTTAATCACGGCAAGCGATCGATCGAGATCGATCCGCGAAAGCCGGAAGGGCAACAGCTTTTGCAAGCGCTGATTGCCGCACCCGGCGAATCAGCCGGCATCTTCGTGACCAATCTCGGTGTGGATGGCGCGCTCGGCTATGAGGCGCTGAAGGCTGCGCGCCCCGATCTGATCATGGTCCAGCTCACCGGCTCGCCGGACGGTGCCAACGCGGTTGATTACACGGTCAATTGCGCGGCCGGCTTTCCGCTGCTGACCGGCGACGGCGACAAGCCGGTCAACCATGTACTTCCCGCCTGGGATCTGCTCGCCGGCATGACGATCGCGACTGCGGTGCTTGCCGCCGAACGCCATCGCCGGCTGACCGGTCAGGGCCAACTGGTGAAACTCACACTGGCCGATGTGGCCTTTGCCGCAGTCGCCAATCTGGGCTATCTGGCCGATGCCGAAGTCAATCACAACCGTCGCAGTGCCGATGGCAACTTTCTCTATGGCGCTTATGGCGACGCCTTTCGAACCGCCGATGGCCGTCATGTGATGGTGGTGGCCATCAGCGACCGTCAGTGGAAAGCACTGACCAGAGCCGTCGGTGTCGACGAAGCCCTGACCGCAGCAGCCACGGCGCTGGGCCACCGGCTCGACAGCGAAGAGGGACGATGGGAGGCACGCGAGCTGATCTCGGCATTTCTGCGCCCCTGGTTTGCCAAACGCAGTCTGGCTGAGGTTGGCGCCGCGTTGACCGACCGTGCGCTGCTCTGGGGCCCCTACCGGAACGTCGAGCAGATGCTTGCCGAAGACCCGCGGGTCAGCGAATCCAACCCGATGTTCGCCCGCATCGAACATGCCGGCTATGGTCGATTTCTCACCGCCGGCAGCCCGATCGAATTCACCGGCCTACCCCGTCTTGCGCCTGCACCGGCGCCCCGCATCGGCGACCATACCGGTGAGGTCCTGCGAGAGGTCCTCGGTCTGAGCCAGGCTCAGGTCGAAAGCTTCCAGGCCAAGGCCGTGGTCGGCGGCAAAGCACCCTGACCATCACAAGCATCACGTCCGCCCCAACCGGCTGCGTCATCCCGTTCCAACGTCAACAGAGCCTACATCCCATGACAAGCGCAATCGCTGCCGAAGCACCCACTACCTCCGGGCCCTCGACCGTCCGGTATCGCGATGCCGACTTTCGCAGGGCGCTGGCTGCCTGTGACCGACTCCTCGAATCACTGCGCAAACAGCTCAAAAACATTTTAGGGACCGGCGACCCCGAAGCCCTCAATCGGGAACAGGCTCGAGCCCATGGTTTTGCCTGGGCGGCGACCTACGTCCGCGCGCTGCACGAAATGCACGGCTGGGCCACCCGCCTTGACGCTGCCAACCGCCTTGGCGAGCTTGAGTCGCTGCTGATCCAGGCCGCTTTCGGCGAGTACCTGGCGCAGCTTGCCGGCGGGCTGCCGATGAGTCAGGGTGAGATCTTTCGCCCCGACTTGATCGACCAGACCGGCGAGGCAATCGCGCAGTTCACCGCAGACGCTGCAGTCAGATCACTTCGTGCCGAAGGCTTCGCACCGCCTGTGCGCGCCCGGATTGCGACGCTGCTCGCCGAAGGGCGGGCCACGCGATCGTTCGGCGATGCCGGCTTCGAAGACAGCTCGCTTGACGAGATCCGGGCGCAGTTCGCACGCTGGTCGGATGACCATGCCGAGGCGGCCCATGGATGGCACCTTCGCAATGAGCTGATTCCCGATGCAATCATCGACGAACTTGGCGAACTCGGCGTCTTCGGGCTGACCGTCCCAGAGTCGTGGGGCGGATCGGGGCTGGGCAAGACGGCGATGTGCGTCGTGACCGAAGAACTGTCGCGCAGCTGGATTGGTCTTGGGTCGCTTGGCACCCGCACCGAAATTGCCTGCGAACTGATTCTGCTGAACGGCACGCCAGCGCAGCAGACCGATCTGCTTCCAGGCCTGATCAGCGGCAAGATCATTCCGACCGCGTCATTTACCGAACCTGACACCGGCTCCGACCTGGCGTCGCTGCGCACCCGCGCCGAGCCTGCGACCGGCGCAGACGGCCGTGCGGTCTGGCGCATCTCAGGCAACAAGACCTGGACGACCCATGGCGCTCGCAGCGATGTGATGACCTTGCTGGCACGCACCGAGCGCGATCAGCCCGGCTATCGTGGCCTGTCGATGTTCCTGGTGTCGAAACCGCGCGGCACCGATGCCCACCCCTTTCCTGCGCCCGGCATGAGCGGCAGCGAGATCGAAGTCCTGGGCTATCGGGGCATGAAGGAATACGAGATCGGCTTTGATGCCTACGAGATTCCCGATACTGCACTGCTGGGCGGCGAACCGGGCAACGGCTTCAAGCAGTTGATGCGTACCTTCGAGAGCGCTCGAATCCAGACTGCAGCCCGCGCGGTAGGCGTGGCTCAGAGTGCCCTGGAACTCGGCCTGGCTTATGCGGTCGATCGCCGGCAGTTCGGCAAGCCGATCATCCATTTTCCGCGAGTTGCCGACAAACTGGCCTGGATGGCCGTCGAGATCATGATCGCCCGCCAGCTCACGCTGTTCGCTGCCCGGCAAAAGGACGCCGGCAGGCGGTGCGACCTGGAGGCCGGCATGTCGAAACTGCTGGCGGCAAGGGTTGCCTGGTCGTGCGCAGACAACGCCGCTCAGGTGCACGGCGGCAACGGCTATGCCCTGGAATACCGCATCAGCCGCGTCCTGGTCGATGCACGCATCCTGAATGTGTTTGAAGGCGCCGCCGAGATACAGGCTGGCATCGTCGCCCGCGTGCTCATCGACTGATCTGAAAGGGTCGCGCCACCGTACGGTCGGCGCAGACTGACACGCTATAACAGAGGTTTTTGAGGGGTGTTGCGCAATTAGACACGTTGCAGACACCATTCATCCGGGATCAAACTCCACTGGGCGAGAGATTCACTGCGGCAGTTTTGCGACCGCTAAATTGAATCTCGTTCATCCCACCAGGAAGGAGTACAGACCATGGAAAACGACAACATCGCCGACTTCAGTGAAAACGTGCCGTGCTCGCTGACCGAAATCCTTGAGCCGACCGCGGCACTGGCCGCTGCCCAGCGGATGCAGCGCTGGTACCGGTCGACCCCTCAGGGCGCCGCCCATTCGCAGTTTGGCCGTGACGGCCGACGTATCGAAGCCCGCATGGTGCTCGAGCAGTTTGAGGCCGAGCTGCAAATCGAAACCGCCTGAATTCCGAACCGCTTGGGCAGGACGCACGGCAAGGCCCGACTTGCCGCCGACTGATGGCTTGCGCGCGCTTTCCCGCAAGCTACCATTCGGTGCATGTGCACGAATTACGTCCCGACCCGAAAAGATCGGCTGAACGCAGCGTTCGGCGTCGACTTTGGCCGCGACGATTATGTCGCCGAGGCCTGGCCGGGCTATCTCGCGCCAATCATCCGGGCCAGCGACGCCCGCAGGACCGGCGATCTGGCGGTATTTGGCCTGATTCCGCCCTGGTCGCGCGACGGCAGGAATTTCCGGCAGTGCTACAACGCGCGAGTTGAAACCGTCCGCGACAAGCCGAGTTTTCGCCAAGCCTGGAAGCAGCGGCACTGGTGCGTGATTCCAGCCGACGCGTTCTTTGAGCCGAGCTACGAATCCGGTCGACCGGTGCGCTGGCAGATCGCATCGGCCGATGAAACGCCTCTTGCGATTGCTGGTATCTGGGAGCAATGGCAGGCGCCGGAAGGCCGGTCGGTCATCTCGTTTTCGATGCTCACGATCAATGCCGATGCCCACCCGGTGATGAACCGCTTTCATGCGCCAGGCGACGAGAAGCGCTCGGTCGTGCTGCTGACGCCTGAACAGATCACCCCCTGGCTGGACGCCTCGCACGACGAGGCCTGCGCCATGCTCACGCTTTTTTCACCCGAGCGAACGACAACGGCTGTGGCCCCGCGTGCGCCCCGACGATCTCGCTCGGCCGCCCCGCCCCACTCGACAGATCGAGAAGGTCAATCTGATCTGCTGAACTTTGATTGAGCCGCCAGCCGGCCAATGAATCAAAAGATGCCCCAGGCAATGGATCGATTTTCGAGCGACCGCATGACGCCAACTTCAGGACGAGACCCCGTGCGCAAAATCTGCCGACGACTGGCGTGTGCACTTGTTTTTGCAGCCAGCCTCCTTGCCGGCGAGCCCGCCCTCTCGCAATCAACGGTTTCCGAGCCGGTTACCAAGCCGGTTGCGGAGGCGCAGGAGACGCTGCTGCGGGCTGAGAAACCCGAACCGAACGACCTTGTCGTCTTCAACCGGAAAATCCTGACGCTTCATGCCACTTATCTCGGAATGCGGCCCGAGATGCGAGCACGGCGCTCGGAAGCGCTGATTGCAGAGACACTTGCACTCGGTGGTCCGGGCAAGGTCGCGGTCGAAGCCTCACCCTTCGGTGAAGTGATCACCATCGACGGCCGCTTTGCTTTGGCCGTCCAGCCCAGCGATGTCGACCAGGTCAACACCGAATCGGCGGCTGAAACCGCCCGCGAGGCCGCGCAGCGACTGACCGATGCCATCGCGGCGAGCCGGGAGGCTCGTGATATCGATCGCATTCTCCAGGCGTGCATCCGCGCCGCCCTTGCAACTGTCCTCGCGTTTGCGCTCGTCATGCTGATCAGACGGGCGATGACACTGGCTGAAAAAAGTCTGAACCGGCTCGCCGACCTGAGCGCTGACAAGCTGGTGATCGCAGGCCAGACCTTCTTGCAGCCGGATCGGCTTCGCACCCTGTGCAGTCAGACGCTGTCGATCGTGCAGACCCTGGTGCGACTGCTCGTGGCCTATGAGTGGCTCGGATATGTTCTGGGGCAATTTCCCTACACACGCCCGTGGGGCGATCAGTTGCGCGGTTTTCTGGTCAGCACCCTCGGACAGATCACGCTCGATATCGTCAGCGCCCTGCCCGGCCTGATGGTCGCGCTGCTGATTTTCTGGCTCGCGAACGTGACCACACGCGTCAGCAACGCGTTCATTGACCGTGCGTCGATGGCCCAAAGCACTGCGCTCCAGTGGCTCGACATCGATACCGCCAAGCCAACGCGCCGGATGGCCACCCTGTTTATCTGGCTGTTCGCCATCGCAATCGCCTATCCCTTTCTACCGGGCTCGAACACAGAAGCCTTCAAGGGGCTGTCGGTCCTGGTTGGCGTGATGGTGTCGCTCGGCGGCTCGAGCCTGGTCGGGCAGGCCGCCAGCGGCATGGTGATGATGTTCACTCGCACCCTGCATGTCGGCGAATATGTCCGCATCAATGAGCACGAGGGTACGGTGATCGCGGTGGGCACCTTCACGACTCGCATCCGAACCGGACTGGGCGAGGAGTTGTCACTTCCGAACTCCCTGATCATGGGACAGGTGACGCGCAACTTTTCACGCACGGTCACAGGCCCCGGGTTCATGATCGAAACCGGTGTCACGATCGGCTACGACACGCCGTGGCGGCTGGTTCACACCATGCTGGCCAACGCTGCGCGCAGCACGCCAGGCGTGCTGCACGATCCCGAACCCAGGGTCTATCAGACCAGGCTTTCCGACTACTATCCCGAGTACCATCTGGTCTGCCAGGCCACGCCCACCGACCAGCGACAGCGCATCGAGGTCATGAGCGCGCTGCATGCCAATATCCAGGACGAATTCAACCGCAATGGCGTTCAGATCATGTCGCCGCACTATCGTGGCGACCCTGACACACCCAAGCTGGTACCCGAGTCACGCTGGTACCCGCCAGCGTCCGACAATGCGAAGCAGACTGATTCAGTGAAGTGATTGCGGGCGCAGCCCCGCTATGCTTTGTCTTCCAACACACTTGCAGGAGTTGACCATGGGCTGGTTTTCAAAATCCGAACCCGGTTTTTTTCTCTCGACCGTCGTCCCACAGTCTGACGGCGCTCGCATTGCGCAGATGCTGGGCGTCGTCAACGGCGAGGCCATCATCGGGGCGAACATCTTTCGCGATCTGTTTTCCTCGGTCCGCGATGTGGTCGGCGGTCGCGCGGGCGGCTATGAACGCGCACTCTCGGGCGCGCGCGACGCCGCAATGCAGGACATGATCGAAGCTGCTCGCGAAATGGGAGCAAACGGCGTCGTCGGGATCGACTTCGACTATGAAGTGCTCGGCCAGGAAAACGGCATGATGATGGTCGCCGTCAGCGGAACCGCCGTCAAAATGGCCTGAATTCTCGGCGCCGACTCAGACCCCGACGCAGTCCATCAGATCGGCCAGTGAGGCCATGTCGGGCACCCTGATGTCGGTCTTCAGAGCAGCGATTGCCGCAGCCATGCTGTCAGTCATCAGAGTGCACGCGCAGCGGTTGCGCGCTGCAAATCAGCGCGAAGGGTTGATCAGATATTTCGCGCCGGTCGAGCGCTTGTTGTAAACCGCAATCGCATCGACGCTGAGTGCCTCACGCAGCGAGATTTCCTTGGCATAGCTGCTGGCGAAAGTGGTCTTCAATTCGGCGGCAACGCGGGCACGCAAGGCCGCGGCTGCCGGCGAACCGATGCGCACCAGGAACTTGGTGAGCAGCCAACCGCCAATCCCCCAGTACATGCCGACATTGCGGTTGATCTCGGTCGGGCCGATATCCAGACCGCCATAGATGTAGACCTGCTTGTGCGTGGTCGAGCCGTAGCGGCTGTATTCCTTGGCGGTCTTGTTGAGCGCAGCTTCCATGCAGGTGAGGATCTGACTGGCCAACCTGCCACCGCCGATTGCATCAAAGGCGATCGTGGCACCGGTCTCGACCAGCGCCTGCGTGAGGTCGTCGGCAAAAGTGGCGGCCGTGCTGTCGCACACATGTTTGGCGCCGATCGACTTCAGCAATTGCGCCTGCTCGCTTGAGCGCACGATATTGACCAGCGCGATGCCGTCCTTGAGGCAGATCTTGTTGAGCATCTGACCCAGGTTGGAGGCCGCAGCGGTATGGACCAGTGCGGTATGGCCTTCAAGACGCATGGTCTCGACCATGCCGAGTGCGGTGAGCGGATTGACGAAGCACGATGCCGCCTCGGCAGGCTTGGTGCCTTCGGGCAGCACCAGGCACTGATTGGCCCTGACCGTGCGGTACTGCGAATACATCGCGCCGCCCATCACAGCGACCGTGCGCCCGAGCAATGCCTGTGCCTCGGGCGAATCACCTGCCTCCACCACCACGCCGGAACCTTCATTGCCAACCGGCATGGCCTGATCGAGGCGACCCGCCATCGATTTCATCAGACGCTCGGACACGCTTGCTGTAACAACGGGATGCGACTCGCTGCCGCCGGCGCGGGCAGTCGTCATGTCGGCAGCACCAAACAGCAGGCCGAGATCGGAAGGATTGATCGGCGAAGCCTCGATGCGGATCAGCACATCCTGCGACCCGGGCGCTGCGACCTCGGCGTCGACCAGCGACAACTCAAGCTCACCACTGGCCTTGATCAGCGATCGAAGTGAAAGTCCGGTGCGGGGGGTTGATTGCGACATGGCCGTCTCCTGTCCTGGTCTGTGTGGGATGGCCGCATCGTATCAAAGCCCATCAAGTCGAATTAATGACGTGTCCAAATGAGGCACTGCACTACAGTCGATAAACGCGTCTGGCCGTGCCGGAAAACAGCGCCGACTTCTCGGCGGGCGTAGCGCCCTGCGCCAGACGCTTGAAGGCGTTCCAGAGCACCGCATAGCTTGCGGTGTAGTTGTCGACCGGAAAATTGCTCTCGAACATGCAGCGCGACGCACCGTAAGCCTCGATGCAGGGCTCGACCCAGGGCTGCCAGGCCTCGGCGATCTGCGACGAGGTCGGTGGGGTTTCGCGAACCCGAAAATCGACCATGCCGATTCGCATGCCCAGGCCGCCGAGTTTCACCGTGACATTGGGGCAAGCGGCCAATTCGACGATATGTCGTTTCCAGAACGCATAGGTGTCGTCTTTGCGCCCGGCATAGGGCCCCACGCCGAGCGGGCCACCGACATGATTCAGGATGATCGATGTCGACGGAAAGGCACGGGCCAGATCGATCACCTCGGGCAACTGTGTGTGGTACTGCCAGGCCTCGAACGACAGACCGAGCGGCGCAAGCTGGGCAAAACCCTCGCGAAAGTCGGCGCGCCCATAGAGTCCCTGCGGCGGATTGGTATGGCTGTTGCGGATGTCCTTGCTGGCATCCCAACCTGCAGCATGACGGATACCGCGGAAGCGCCCGTTGCCGGCCGCAATCAGCGCCTGCAGCACCGGTCTGGCCGCTGCACCGCGCAGCAGATCGGCATGACCCACGATGCCGGCACACGCCTGCATCGGGCCATAAAAGCCGCTCGCCGACATGGCGGCCACGCCGTTGACGAACTCGGCCTCACCAACCGGGCGCATCTCTGCCGGTCCGGTGGCGCGATAAAACGCGGTGCATTCCACAAAAACCGTCGCCTCAACCCTGTGCCCCGAACCGGTATCAGCCAGCAGTTCATCAAGCAGGTAGCGATGGTTGGCTCGGTCCCAGAGATGGTGATGCGGATCGACGATCGGCAGATCGGGTTCGATGATGGCCTCGGGCTCCTGCCTGGCGAGCCATGCGGCGTCTGGCGGAAGTGTGCTGCCGATGGCGGATTTGTTCTTGTCTTCGTTCATGGCCAGAGCCCCCTGAGATTCTGATACAGCTGGCCGACCGGCAAGCCGCTTTCACACATCGTCAACTGCCCGAGCCATCGATGCCGGGTCGAGAGCCGTCTTTGCAGGCTCGCGGTCAAGTCTTATCGCGTCGGCGGGCGCCGGTCAAATGCCGCGGACGGGTTTTCGGGCCACCCGATTTCGTCGGGTGGCTGGTCAAACAGGCCGCGGACGCTTATGGTGTCGTTAAAGCGTCCTCGAAGACGCAAAGAAAGTCCGGAGACTTCATGACCACACAGGCCGCACAGAGCGCTGCGCCCATCTCGCTGATGGGGGTTCCAGGTTCCCCGTATACCCGCAAGATGCTGGCCGTGCTGCGCTATCGGCACATCCCCTATCGGCTGATCCTCGGATCCCATACCCAGACCGCCCCCAACGGACGCCCCGAACCGAAGGTGCGCATGCTGCCAACCTTCTATCTGCCGGATGCCGATGGCGTGGTGCAGGCTGTCACCGACTCCACGCCGCTGATCCGGCGCTTCGAGGCCGACTACAAAGGTCGTCATGCCGTGCCGGGCGACCCGGTGCTGGCACTCATCGATGCCCTGATCGAAGACTATGCCGATGAGTGGCTGACCAAGGCGATGTTTCACTATCGCTGGGCTTATGAGGCCGACATCAGCAAAGCGGGCAGTGTCCTGCCGGTCTGGGCGCGTGAGCCACAGGACGACGCCACGCTTGCTGCCAACAACCGGATGATCAGCGATCGTCAGATCGCACGCCTTCGCTACGTGGGCTCCAATCCGACGACCGCGCGTGTCATCGAATCGAGCTACGAACGCTTCCTCGATGCCCTGGAAGACCATCTTCGCAGCCATCGCTATCTGCTTGGGAAGCGGCCAGGGACCGGCGATTTCGGCATCTACGGCCAACTCACGCAGCTCGCCCATTTCGATCCGACATCCATGGCCGTGACGGTGGCACGCGCACCACGGGTCTATGGCTGGACTGGCCTGGTCGATGATCTCTCGGGCGTGGAGCCCACCGAGTCCGACTGGTTCGACACCCGGGCATTGCCGGACTCGCTGATGCGGATATTGCGCGAAATCGGGCGCGTCTATCCGCCCCTGCTGCTGGCCAATGCTGCGGCGCTCAAAGCCGGCGACAAGCAGGTGCAAGCCACCATTGACGGCAGCCAGTGGGTGCAGGATCCCTTCGTCTATCAGGGCAAGTGTCTGGCCTGGCTGCGACGCGACCATGCGGCGCTTTCGCCGGTCCAGCGCGAGCACTTCGATCGACTCATCGCCGGTACCGGCTGCGAGCCGATTTTCGGCTGAGATGCAGCCAATCCAACACAGGGGCAGACCATGGGTCCGGTGATCATCAGACGACTGCTGGTATCGCTACCGGCACTGCTGGGCGTGCTGTTTCTGTGTTTCTGCCTGCTGCAGGTGGTGCCGAGCGACCCTGCCCGAATCATTGCCGGTCCTGATGCCAAGCCTGAAGAAGTTGCCGCAGTCCGCGCCGAACTCGGCCTTGATCGCCCGATCGCCTACCAGTTCGCCGAGTACATCGGCAGGCTCTCCCGAGGTGATCTCGGCCGCTCAATCATCTCGAACAAGTCGGTCGGTGAGGAGTTGGCCGAAACCGTCGGGCCGACGGTCGAACTCATGGTCGGGGCGATGCTGCTTGCGGTGCCAATCGGCCTGCTGCTGGGCACGATCGCCGCTGTCAGACGTGGCACCCTCACCGACCGGCTGATCATGGCGATCTCGGTGGCCGGCGTCTCGATGCCGGTGTTCTTCATCGGCCTGCTGCTGATCCAGTATGTCGGCTACAAGTGGGATCTGCTGCCCTTTACCGGCCGCACCGGCCCGGTCTGGGATGGTGGTCTGCCGAGCCTGATCCTGCCGGCGCTGACCTTGGGCTGCGTGCTGATCGGTCCGATCGCGCGCCTCACACGAACCGCGGTGCTGGAGGTGCTGGGTGCCGATTTCGTTCGTACTGCGCGCGCCAAGGGCCTGCGCGAATCGGTGGTGATCATTCACCATGCGCTGCGCAATGCGCTGATACCGGTGGTCACGCTGATCGGGCTGCAGGCCGCTTTCCTGCTGGGCGGTGCGGTCGTCACCGAGACCATGTTCTCCTGGCCCGGCGTGGGTCGACTCGCGGTAGGCGCCATCATCTCGAGCGACTTTCCGACGGCACAAGGCGCCATCATGATCCTTGCGATCGCCTTTCTTTCGATCAACCTGCTGGTCGACGTGCTCTACGTCTACCTCGATCCACGGGTGCAACGCGCATGAGCAGCCCGGCCATCACCGCATCGCCATCGGGCATCGAGCGACGCAACAGCGTGCTTTCGCGGCTTGCTCGCGACAAGGTGGCCCTGACCGCAGCAATCGTGCTGGTCACGATTGCGCTGGCAGCGCTCTTTGCGCCCCTGATCGCGCCGTATGACCCCTACTACACCGACCTGTCCAAGCCGATGCAGGCGCCCGACGGTGAGCACTGGTTCGGCACCGACAATACCGGCCGAGACATCTTCAGCCGGGTGCTCTACGGATCGCGCAACACCCTGGTCATGGCTCTGGCCGGTGTGCTGGCAGGCGGTGCGCTGGGCGGCGCGCTGGGAATCGCCTCGGCCTTCTACCGGCGTCTCGACCCCTGGATCATGCGGCTGGTCGACATCATGCTGGCCTTCCCCGCCATCCTGATCGGTCTGTCCGTTGCGGCTATCGTTGGTCCCGGCATCGAGTCGGTGATCATTGCGCTGGTGGTCTCGACCGTGCCCGATGTCGCCCGGGTCGCCCGCGGCTCGGCCATCGGCATCATGGGCCAGGAATTCATGGAGGCAGGCCGGGCGGTCGGTGTCTCGAATGGGGCGCTGATCTGGCGCTATCTGACGCTCAACTGCATTTCGACCATCTCGGTGTTTCTCACCCTGCGATTCGGCCAGGTGATCCTGGTGGGATCGGCGCTCGGTTTTCTGGGCATGGGCGCACAGCCGCCCGAAGCTGAACTCGGCATGATGGCGGCGCAGGGTCGCGACTTCCTGTTCATGGCACCGCATATTGCAACCATTCCGAGCCTGGTGATCCTGCTGATCGTGCTGGCGGCGAATTTGCTGGGCGATGCAGTGCGTGACGTTCTGGATCCCAGACTTCAGCAGTAATTTTAGATGTAAAGCAGTTTCACCCTCAGACGATAACAACGACCTGGAGACGAGCATGAAGACACTGATGATGGCCTCTGGCCTGTCGCTTTGCCTTGCAGCATCACTGGCTCAGGGGCAAACGCTCAACTACATGAAGGCGCTCGATGCGCCCCACTTCGACGGACACCGCACCACCTGGTCACCGAGCTCGGATGTGATCCATCTCGTGCAGGACACCCTTGTGGCCCTCGACTGGGACGGCAAGACCGCCCTGCCGCTGCTGGCCAAATCCTGGACCGTCAGTCCGGACGGCAAAACCTATACCTTCAAGCTGCGAGACGACGTGCAGTTCTGCAGCGGCAAGAAATTCACCTCCGCCGATGTCGTCTACAGCTTCAACCGCCAGCGCGAGGTCAAAGGACCCTTTACCTGGCGCGCAGGCAAGCTCAAGGAGCTCAAAGCAATCGACCCCTACACCGTGTCCTACGAGATGACCGAACCCTATTCGGATCTGCTCGTTCAGCTCACGATGTTCAACAACGCGATCCACAACAAGGAGAGCGTCGATCAGCTCGGCAAGGACTACGGCATCAAGGGGCTCGATGGCACCGGCCCATGGTGCTTTGTCTCGTGGCAGCCGCGTACCGAGGTCGTGCTCAAGCGCCACGACGCCTATCGCTGGGGCCCATCGATGTATACCAACCCGGGGCCGGCGAAATTCGAGCGGATGTCGATCAAGATCGTGCCGGAGGACTCAAGCCGGCTCGCTGCCATGATGGGCGGCCGCTTCGACATCACACCGCACTTTCCGACGCAGTTCATCGACCAGGCCAAGAAGGCCCCGATGCTCAATGTCGATCAGGCCAAGCCGAATTTTCAGCTGATGTATTTCGGCTTCAAGATCGATCGGCCGATGGTCTCCGACGCGCGCGTACGTGAAGCGATGAGCATTGCACTGAACCGCGCCGAGCTCACCAAAGCGGTCATGCTGGGCCAGGCTGATCCGGCCTACACCTATATCGACCCCGAAGCGCTCGATTTCGCGCCATCGACCAAAGGCATCATCAAGGAAGATGTGAACCGGGCCAAGAAGCTGTTGGATGAGGCCGGCTGGAAGCCCGGCCCGGATGGCATCCGGGTCAAGGACGGTGTGAAACTCGCACCGATCGTCTACATCCCCCAGGTGACCTACTTCCCGCGCATGACCGAGGCCATCCAGGGCTATATGCGCAAGATTGGTGTCGACTGGAAGATCGTGGCGCTTGACTCCACGATCATGCCTGCCAAGCTCAGCGGTCAGGACTTCGACATCTGGACCGTCACCGTGCCTTATCTGTCAGCCGGCGAACTGATGAATTTCTATTTCGATTCGGCGCAAATCCCGGTGCCCAACCGGATGAACTACAAGGACGCTCAGACCGACGAATCGATCCGATTCGGGCGTACCGCACTGAACGACGCCGACCGGGCCAAGGGCTATGCCGCAGCACAGGAGCGGGTCATGAAAGATCATCTCTGGATGCCGGTCATGAACGTCAAGATGTACCAGACCTCCAACAAGAAGATCAAAGGTGCACGCGCACACATGCTCTACCAGTACACCTACTACAAAGGTCTGGATATCGCACCGTGAATGAGGCATCAAACGTCATGAGCGATGCACCACTGCTCGAGGTCGAGGGCCTTCGCACCTGGTTCGAGACCGATCGCGGGCGATTCAAGGCGGTTGACGGCATCAGCTTTACCGTGACCCGCGGGCGCACGGTCGGGCTGGTCGGCGAATCCGGATGCGGCAAGAGCGTGACCTCGCTGTCGCTGATGGGACTGGTGCCGTCGCCCCCCGGCAAGGTGAGCGCGGATGCCATTCGCTTCGAGGGGCAGGACCTGCTCGGCCTGTCGCCTCAGGCGCGCCGCATGATGCGAGGCAGCCGCATGTCGATGGTGTTTCAGGAGCCGATGACCTCGCTCAATCCGGTGCACACCATCGGACGGCAGATCATCGAAGCCATCCGTGCGCATCGTGAGGTGTCGCCCGAGGCCGCCAGAGCGCGAGCGATCGAAGTACTCGAGCTGGTGCGCATTCCTTCGGCAGCGCAGCGGCTCGACGACTTTCCGCACCACCTGTCGGGCGGGATGCGCCAGCGCGTGATGATCGCGATGGCGCTTGCCTGCGAGCCGGATCTGCTGATCGCCGATGAGCCGACCACCGCGCTTGATGTCACCATCCAGGCGCAGATCCTGGAACTGATGCGTGATCTGCAGGCGCGTCTGGGCATGGCGATCCTGATCATCACCCATGACCTCGGCGTGATCGCGGAGCTTGCCGATGACGTGATCGTGATGTACGCCGGCAAGATCGTCGAGAGTGCACCGGTCGGGGCCCTCTTCAACGACCCGCAGCATCCCTACACCATCGGGCTGCTCGGATCGATTCCGCGTCTGGACGTCGAGCGGGCGCGTCTGGCAACCATCGAAGGCAGCGTGCCGAGTCCGGCGAATCAGCCGGCCGGCTGCCGGTTCGCACCACGCTGCCCCTTTGCGGATGCGCATTGCCATGCCAATGAACCGCCGCTGCGAACGCTTGAATCGATGCACACAGTCGCCTGCTGGAAAGCACCGGTCGAGCTGACGATGACGCCTGCCGAGTCGACGATGAGCTCATCAGCACTGGGAGATCCGGCATGAGCGACGAGACCCTTCTGAGCGTTCAAGGGCTGGTCAAGCACTTCCCGCTCAAACGCGGCGTGATCATGAGCAAGACCATAGGACACGTTCGCGCCGTCGACGATGTCAGCTTCGAGATCCGTCGCGGCGAGACACTGGCGCTGGTCGGCGAATCAGGCTGCGGCAAGTCAACCACCGGCCGACTGATCCTTCGGCTGATGCCACCCAGTGGTGGCGAAATCCGCTTCCAGGGCAAAGACATCGCGCAGCTCGATGATGACGCGATGCGCCGGATGCGCCGGCACTTGCAGATCATTTTCCAGGATCCGTATGCCTCGCTGAACCCGCGCATGACGGTGGGCGACATCATCACTGAACCGATGCAGGTTCATGAAATCGGCAGCGAATCCGAGCGCGCCGAGCGGGTCAGTGAACTGCTCGAGGTGGTTGGCCTTTTACCCGAGCATGCGCGTCGGTATCCCCATCAGTTTTCGGGTGGCCAGCGACAGCGGATCGGCATCGCCCGAGCCCTGGCAGTCAACCCCGATCTGATCGTGTGCGATGAACCGGTCTCAGCCCTCGATGTCTCGATTCAGGCTCAGGTCGTCAATCTTTTGCAGGATCTGCAGCAGCGGCTGGGTCTTTCCTATCTGTTCATCGCGCATGACCTAGCCGTGGTCAAGCACATCAGCGACCGCGTCGCGGTGATGTATCTCGGCAAGCTGGTCGAGATCGCCGACAAGGAATCCCTCTACCGCCGCCCGCTTCATCCCTATACCCAGGCGCTGCTGTCGGCGATTCCGCGACCCGACCCGGGCGCCGAGCGCCAGCGCATCGTCCTGCACGGCGATGTCCCGAGCGCCATGAAGCCGCCAACAGGATGCCGTTTTCACACGCGCTGTGCGCATGCCCAGGAGCGATGCCGACAGGATGAGCCGGTCTTGCGAGAGACCGCACCGGGCCACCGGGTGGCCTGCCACTTCTTCGAGACACTGCCGACGCCGGCCGATACCGGCGCACCGCGCGCCCGGCATGACATCAACTTCACGCGCCGGCTGGCTGCTTTCGAAGCCGCCGCCGAACGCGTCAAGCCAGTCTGAGCCCAAGCCCTGAGCCCGGGCCCTGAGCGCAGGCCTATTCCGGCGAAAAACCGGCTTTGCGCATCATCTCGGTAAATGACACCACCAGCCTGGACTGCCGGTTGGCAAATTCGGCGGGCGTGCCGGTTCGCACATCTAGGCCGGTATTGAGGAGCTTGGTACGCAGCTCCGGCGATTCGGTTGCGGCGCTGAGTTCACGGTTCCAGGCATCAATGATTGCCGGGCTCATCTTCGGCGGGCCATAAAAGCCGTAGAAGCCCTCGTAATTGAGGCTGGGGTAGCCGAGCTCGCTCACGATTGGCAGATCAGGCGCAAAGGGCAGGCGCTTGGGTGAACTGACCGCAATGATGCGGATCTTGTCAGCCTGATGGTGGGTCAGAAAATCGGTGACGCCACCGCAGCCGGCCGCAACATGGCCGGCAAAGAGATCACCGAGCAAAGGCGCCGCGCCCTTGTAGGCGACCGCCTCAAGCGGAGTACCGATGGCCTGACCAAGCAGCACGCCGAAGAAGTGGGTATTGCTGCCTGGCGCGGTCGTCCCGAATGTCTCTTTGCCAGGGTTCTTCTTGAGCCAGGCCATGTATTCGTTCAGGTTCTTCACACCAATCGTGGACGACACCACATAGGCGGTGGCGGTCGCGCCGGTCAGGGCAATCGGGGTGAGGTCTTTCTCGAGATCGAATCCTGGGGTCTTGCGGGTGACGGTGAGTGCCACCGTCGTCGCGCTGGTACCGTACATCAGCACCGTGCCGTCTGCCGGCGACTTCTTGAGCGTATCGATGGCAATCGAACCGCTTGCGCCAGGCCGGTTGTCGACGATGACATTCGAGCCGGTACGTTCGCGCAATCTGTCGGCGATATAGCGGGCCATGATGTCGGTGCCGCCACCGGGCGGGAACCCGACGAGGATGCGGATGGTGCCGGTGGGCAGGGCCTGCTGAGCGAAAGCCCGGTTGCCCAGTGTGGCGGCCGCGATGGCCCCCCCTGCCTTAAGAATCGTACGGCGCGACGACGAGCCAATGCTCATATCTGTCTCCAATGGCTCTGTGATCAGAGCTCTGAATGATTCGACGAAAGATTCAATAAACAGCGCGGCAAGAAGGCGCCGCACCGAAGCAGGGCCGCCCGGCTCAAGAAGCCGGCGCCCTGCTCGATGATCAAACTGCCATCAGGCAGCGACCGGGGCGTGATAGCCCAGAATCGCTTTGGTCTCGAGGAATTCCTCAAGCCCCCAGACACCGAATTCACGGCCATTGCCCGACTGCTTGTAGCCGCCGAAAGGTGAACCCGGGTCGACACCGGCGCCATTCACATGGATGTTACCGGCGCGAATCTGGCGCGCGACGCCGCGTGCGCGGTCGATGTTGCCGGAGGACACATAGCCGGACAGACCATAGGGCGTGTCGTTGGCGATGCGGATCGCATCGGCATCGTCTTTGTAGCCGATGATCGAGAGCACCGGCCCGAAGATCTCTTCGCGCGCAATGGTCATCTCGTTGGTGACATGCGAGAACACCGTGGGCTTGACGAAGTAACCGGCAGAAATGCCGTCAGGCAGACCCGCGCCACCGCATTCAAGCTTGGCACCCTCTTCGATGCCCTTCTTGATGAGCGTCTGGATCTTGTCCCACTGCAGCTTCGACACCACCGGACCCGCTTTGGTCTCGGGCTTGGTCGGATCACCGACGGTGACCGCCTCGGCTGCAGCACGTGCAATCGCGGCGGCCTCATCCATGCGGCTCATCGGCACCAGCATGCGGGTCGGGGCATTGCACGACTGCCCGCTGTTGGAGGTGCAGGCAAAAAGACCGGCCGAGATGACTTTCTTGAAGTCGGCATCGTCGAGAATGATGTTGGCCGACTTGCCGCCCAGCTCCTGGGTGACGCGCTTGACCGTGGGCGCAGCATTTTGCGCGACCAGCACGCCGGCGCGGGTCGAACCGGTGAAGGACACCATATCGACGTCCTTGTGCTTGGACAGGAAAGTGCCCACGCCCGGACCATCGCCATTGACCAGGTTGAAGACACCGGGCGGCACGCCGGCTTCATGCATCACTTCAGCGAACAGGATCGCGTTGAGCGGTGCAATTTCAGTGGGCTTGAGCACCACCGTGCACCCTGCGGCGATTGCGGGCGCAACCTTCGCCGCGATCTGGTTGAGCGGCCAGTTCCAGGGGGTGATGAGCGCACACACGCCGATTGCTTCGTGAACGATGCGGCTGCGGCCGACGTCTTTTTCCCATTCAAAGGCCTTCAGTGCCTTGAGGGCATGCATCAAATGGCCCAGACCCGACGGTGCCTGCGCGGCCGTGGCCAGGCTCACCGGCGCACCCATCTCCTGCGACACTGCAGCAGCGATCTCGGGCATACGGGCCTTGTAGACCGCAATGATCTTTTCAAGCAGTGCCGCACGCTCTTCGATCGTGGTCTGCGAAAAAGTCACGAAAGCGCGGCGCGCAGCGGCAACCGCATGGTCGACGTCGGTCTCGTCGCCGATGGCGATCGTGGCGATCACGGCTTCGGTCGCGGGGTTGACCACGGCCAGGGTCTGCTTGCTGTGGGGCTCGACCCATTGGCCGTCGATATAAAACTTCTGCTCGTTTGTCATGATGTCTCCGGTGAAGTCAGGGGAAGTTAATCGTAAAGCGGTAAGGACAGACGCAAGAGAATACAGGGTCAGCGCGATCGGTCAGCGCCTGCGCTGGTCGGCACGCATCACTTTCGCATGACTGGCAACTCGACGAACTCGCCGACACGCCGATCGCGATTGGCACTGATCGCCTCCTGGATTTCCTCGCCCTGCAACATGCTGGCGTTCCAGATTCCGATGTAGTCCAGGCCATCGGCCGTCGAATGGTCGCGGGCGTAATTGATCATCCGCTTGCAGCCATAGACCGCAAGCGGCGCCCGGGCAGCGATCTCGCGCGCAATCGCCATCACCTCGGTCAGCATGCTCGTCTGATCGGTAAAGACGCGGTTGACCAGGCCACAGGCCTGCGCCTCCTTGGCGGGCATGCGCCGACCGGTGTAGGCCAGTTCGCGAACAATCCCCTCAGGAATCAGCTTGACCAAGCGTGGGAAAGTGCCGACATCAGCGGTCATGCCGATGTTGATCTCATAGACCGTGATGAAGGCGTCCTCGCTCGCATAGCGCATGTCGCAGGCGGTAATCAGATCGACCCCGCCGCCGATGCAGCCGCCCTGAATCGCTGCCAGCACCGGAATGCGGCATTGCTCGAGCGCGGTGAAGGTACGCTGCATCCGCTGCACGCTGTCGTAAAAGCGTGCGCCGTGCTGCAGGCGCGCGGTGCGTGCCGCGTCGTCGCCAGGCGTGATGCTGTTGTCGGAAAACATGCCGGTATCGATGCCCGAGGTGAAATGCGGCCCGGTCGATGAGATCACGATCACCCTCGCCCGGGAATTGGCGTCGATGTCCTCGATGATCTGCGGCAACTCGTCCCAGAAGGCGCGGATCATGTTGTTACGCTTTTCGGGGCGATTGAGAACGATGTGGGCAATGCGGTCTGAAATCGTCACGTCGAAACACTGGTAGGCCATTGGCATCTCCTGCGCTGCTGTGTGGTGTTGCGGCATCGTCCGATGCGCTTGGCGAAAATTATAGAAGGGTTCCGGCGTTCGGCCGGCGGAGGTCAGGTGGATCAGGTCAGGTGGCTCAGATCGGACGGGTCAGATAGACCCCTTCCCGGCCCACGATCGATGCGCGCGCCGGCATCATGACCGTGCAGTCATCGCAGGGCGCCCGAATTTCGTCGTGACCATCGATCGCAATCAGTTCGTCGCGGGCGAAAGTCTCAAACCCCACCAATGGGCGCACGAAAGCAAAGTCGGGTGACGCGATCACATGCGTGCGCAGCAGTTCGAGACGACGATGCGGCCCGGGCCGAGCGGGCTCCCGATCGATCAGGCCGAGATGACCCAGGAAATCCAGGGTGATCGCAATCGCAAGGTCGGATGACGAGCGCTTGAAGTGCTGCCCGCACTCGGCCACCAGACCGATGCCGGTGCCTGTGGCAAGGCCATAGGCACCATGCTCGATCAGCGGCACGCCCGAACCGATCCCCTGCGGCATGACCAGATGAACCGCTGGCTGAGCCAGCGCACTGGCGAGCGCGGCATTGCGCGAATGGGCCGGATAGACCCAGAAAGGCGCCACATCCTGGCTGGTCGAGTGCAGATCGAGCAGATGGTCGGCCGCAGCCACCACCGGGCGCATGACGCGGGCGCGCCGAAGCTCGACGCTGTCCTGATCGCCATCCAGCCATTCGGATGACCAGATCCGATTGAAGTTATGGGTGATCTGGCGGCTTTCGAAAGGCCGCACCGGATCAAAACTTTCGTAGGCGGCGACGTTGGCGAAACTGACGGTCAGCGTGCCGATCCTCGGGCGAATGCCGGTATCGAGCAGATGGCAGGCAGCCACCATGCCGCAAAATTCATTGCCGTGCGTCAGCGCGTTAACCAGCACATGCGGGCCTGCCACGCCGGACTCAAACCGATGGACATACTCGACGCCGACGTTTCCCGAACGGTAAGCCGTCAGGTCGCGAGGCAGAACTTCGAGGGGCGCAAGATCGGTATTCAAAGCAGTTGTCTCCGCGTTATCGGGCACTTTACCGCGGGTCTGAAGGCCCGCCACCCATGACAGTCTCGCAGAATCGCGCTTGCGCAGCGAAGCGGGGAACCGACGCGATTGATCGCAGCGGTTTATGCTGACGACCTTCGAGCGCCGTCGAGTCCGACGGCCCGGCCGAATTAACGGGAGATCCGATCATGCTCGTCGAGCGCATCTGGACCGGCAACGCTTACCGCAATTTTAACTATCTGATTGCCTGCCCCGAAACCGGCGAGGCGCTCGCCATCGACCCGGTCGATCATGAGAAATGCCTGTCGCGGGCCAAGGTGCGGGGCTGGCAGATCACCCAGTTGCTCAACACCCACGAACATCGGGACCACACCGGCGGCAATGAAGCCATCGTGGCGGCCACCGGAGCCAAGGTCATCGCCCATCATAAGGCGGGCGGAAAAATCGCCGGGATGGACCGCGGCGTGAAGGCCGGCGACCTGATCAGAGTTGGCAAGACCGTCGAGCTTGAATGCCTGGATACCCCCGGGCATACGATGTGCCATATCTGCCTGACATCGCACACCGATCAGCCGGCCCTCTTTTCGGGCGATACCCTCTTCAATGCCGGAGCTGGCAATTGCCATAACGGCGGCAGCATCGAGTCGCTCTATCAGACCTTTGCAGACCAGCTTGCGAAGCTTCCTGCCAACACAAAGATCTATCCCGGGCACGACTACATCGAAAACAATCTGAAATTCACGCTGTCACGCGAGCCGGATAACGATGCTGCCAAAGCGCTTCTGGAAAAAGTGGCAGGGCACGATCCGGCCGATTCAATGGTCACAACACTGAGCGATGAATTGCGGATCAACACCTTTTTCAGGCTGCAAAGCGCGAGCGTGATCGCGGGCCTGCGGGATCGCTTTCCCGACCTGCCGGCAAAGCCCGATGCACAGACAGTCTTCGCAAAGCTGCGCGAATTGCGCAACACATGGTGAGGTGAATCATGATCAAGGGTCTGCACCACAACGCCTATCGCTGCCGCGACTCCGAAGAAACCCGACGTTTTTATGAAGGTTTTCTCGGGCTGCCGCTGGCCGGCACACTCTGGATCGAGCAGACGAAGAGCGGTCGAAAGACCGACGTGCTGCACACTTTCTATCGGCTTGACGATGGATCGTATCTGGCCTTTTTTGAAGCACCCGACATGCCCTTCGATTTCAAGCCGCAGCATGACTTCGATCTGCATATTGCGCTGGAGGTCGAGCGCGATGTGCTTGAGCCGATGATGACCAAAGGCCGGCAGGCGGGGCTTGAGGTGCGGGGCATTTCGGACCACCATTTTGCCGAGTCGATCTATTTTCGCGACCCAAACGGTTATGTGATCGAACTCACCGCCAAGCAGCCCGCCCATGATTCGCATATGGACCCGGCGATCAACGGTGCCCGCGACAAGCTCGACCGCTGGCAAGCGGCCAAGGCTGCGGCCCACTGAATGGCATCGGCAACCGGACGCCGTAAAGGGCCCCTAATCGAGCCCATCGGACAAGACTGCAAGGCAGGCCTGGCGTAACGCCCAGGCTGCCTCGAAGCTCATGCCCTGAAGCGTCGCCCACTGCGCCAGTGCCTGCTGATGCAGCGGCGCTTGTCGTTCTGCCAGCTTGTCGGGGGTGAGAAAAAACTCGGCTGTGAGCGATCGCAGGGGCGACTCCGACCTTCGAGGCAGCCCGGTGAAGTCGAGCCGCTGGTTGTCGACCGTGAGATAACAATGCGCCTCGGGGATCGAACTCACCGACGCGGCATCAAGAATCGCCCCGACGCCGGGTGTGTTGAGCTCGCTCATGGCGTAAATGCCGACCGTCAGCACCACCTCGGGATGCCCACAGGTCTGCGCGACCGTCGCGAGCAGATGGTGTTTAGAACTGCTGGTGCCCCGACCTTCATGCAGAACCGCCAGCGGATCACCCGGCCTGGCCGCGTGCCCGAACGGCAGCGCCCTGACATGGGCGGCCAGGACATCGAATCTTGAAAAACCCAGCGCGCAGACTTGTCCACCAAGAGCGGTAGCAGGACTGATCGAAAACGCGAGCGGGTCATGAAAATGCACCGGGTGTTCCTTGGCCGAAGGATTGACGCAACCGAAGCGGCCCAGTGTAAGCGCAGCGGGCTGCCAACCGGCACGCTGCGGGCTGGCGGTCAGCCGGTCTCGGACACCGCCAGAGTGTGCCCGGCACCGCGAAACTGGCCCATCAGTCTGACCAGTACCGGCAGCACTTCACGAAGTTGTGCAGCCAGCGTATAGGGCGGGTTGATGATGAACATACCGCTGCCCAGCAAACCGAAGCCGCGCTCATTGGGCTCGGCAAGGCTCAGGCGAGCATGCAGCCAGCCCTTTTTTGAAAGCGACTGCGCAATGTCCTCAAGGCGCTTTGGCAGTTGCGCCGACTCACGCAGATCGAGATGCGGATACCAGACCATCACCGTGCCTTCCGCGAACCGGGTGAGCGCCTCGCGAACCCCTGCTACCACCGCGGCGTAATCGCTCTTGATCTCATAACTCGGATCGATGAGCACCACGCCGCGGCGACTCGGCGGCGGCCATTGCGACTTCATTCCAACGAAACCGTCAACATGCTGAACGATCACCTGGCGGTCGCCCGCAAAATTTTCGAGCAACAGCGCATGGTCGGTCGGATGCAACTCGAACAGTCGCAGCTGATCCTGTGCACGCATCAAGCCACAGGCAATACGCGGTGACCCCGGGTAGTGGGTCAATGTCTCACCCGGATTGAAGACACGCACCTGATCGAGATAATCAACGAGCATCGGCGGCAAGTCGGGCGTCAGCCAGAGTCGCTCGATCCCCTGCCGATATTCCGAATGCTTCCGGGTGTAGGCCGAATCGAGCGCATAGGCACCGGCACCGGCATGGGTGTCGATCAGGCGCCAGGCCTTGTCCTTGGCGTTCATGTGACGCAGCACCGCCACCAGCGTGGCGTGCTTGAGCACATCGGCATGATTGCCGGCATGAAAGGCGTGTCGGTAGGCGAGCATGGTGTGATGGTGCCAGATCGCGCGCCATCAGCCGGCAAAGCATAATCAAGCTACTGCGGTGCTCGCGCCAGGTTCGATTCCGAATGCGCCGACCGCTTCGAACAACACCGACCGACAGGAGACCCACATGACCCCCTTTGCCAAGCCGGCGCCAGGTTCTCGCGGCGTCATGATGGTGACTGGCGGCAGCCGCGGCATCGGCGCAGCCACCGCTCGCCTGGCCGCCGAGCGCGGCTGGTCGGTCGGGATCGTCTACCGCGACCGCGATGCCGACGCAGCCGCGGTCGTGGCAGCGATCGAAGCCGCCGGCGCCAAGGCACTTGCCATCAAGGCCGATCTCGCCGATGAGGCGTCGATCGCGCAGGCGTTTCGTCTTGTCGACCAGCTCGGTCCGCTGCGATCACTGGTCAACAATGCCGGCATCACCGGCGGCGTTTCAAGGGTTGCCGATCTGAAGGGCGAGGCACTCGATGCCGCACTGCGCATCAATGTCTGGGCGCCCTTCATCTGCTCGCGTGAAGCGATTCGCAGAATGTCGACACGTCATGGTGGCCACGGCGGATCGATCGTCAATGTCGGCTCGGGCGCTTCGCAGCAAGGCTCGCCTGGAGTCTGGGTGCATTACGCCGCCACCAAGGGCGCGCTCGACACCATGACCATCGGCCTGGCCAAGGAAGTCGCGGGTGAAGGCATCCGTGTCAATGGCGTGAGGCCTGGCATCGTGAACACCGAAATCCACGCCGATCGCCCGCCTGGTCAGCTCGATGAGATGGCGCGCACCGTGCCGATGGGTCGAATCGGCACGCCGGATGAGATCGCACACACCATCGTCTGGCTGGCAAGCGACGAGGAGTCGCCTTATGTCACTGGCGCACTGGTTGATGCCCGCGGCGGGCGTTAGTCCGCTGCAGACCTTCGCCTTGCCTCACCATCGAGCAGCACACTCAAGCGGAAACACGCATGGCTCAGACCACTGACACGACACACCTCCCGATCGATGAAAGCGCGGCCTGGCGGGCGGTCGCCGATTGGTATAAGGCCTATTTCACCGGCATCGTGCTGAGCACGGTGGCCAGGCGCAGCACTGCCCGAGCCGCAGAGCTTGTCTATCACCTGTTCTCGCACCAGCGCACCGAGCGTTTTCTGCCCGGTCTGCAAAAACTGGGGATCGATCATCTTGCGCATGCGGTCGCCGCGGCGCAGTACCACTATCTGTCGAACGATATCGGCGGCGTGCCGGTTCAATACATGTACGAGTCCGAACGCAAGGCCTGGATCCGATACCCGGTGCCGCGCTGGGCCTGGACCGGCACGGCGCTGTGCGGCATTCCGACCGAAGTCTCACGCGCGATGCTGGAAGGCTGGCACGCGCAGAACGGCGTGTCGCTCGGCAATCCGCGACTCGGCTTCGTGTGCACCAAGCAGGCGGCCGACGGTCAGTCGGGTCTCGAGGGCTATTACTTCGAATACGACCGTGACCTCGCACCGCAGGAGCGACTGCGCTTTGCCCGCAATGAAGATGCTCCCGACTTCGATGCCGCTGCGGCCCCCCGACTGCCCACGACCACCTGGCCACAACACAGACTGGCCAAGGCCCATCGCAACTACGCGATGGCGTACATCCGCACGGCCCTGCCGGTGGCAGTCAACCTGTGGGGCCCGCAGGAAGCGATCGATCTGCTCGGCCTGACAGGACGGCTGGTCGGCATGCAGTTCTATCACGAGACCGCATCGCGACTGGGCCTGAACGCGCCAGATCCTTCGCATGCGGCCGGCCGTCACAACGACAACTCTGCGGCAGCATTCGGCGATTTCATGTCCCGCCTGATCAGTGCTCAGGGCGACAGTTGCGAGCTGCAGCGCAACGGTGATCATGTACGGGTCTTTCAGAATGGCTGGACGCTCATGGATGATCTCGCTCAGCCGCATCCGGGTATCGCGACCGCCTTCAACGGACTGATTGAAGGGGCGCTTGCCGCTCACAATCATCGGCTGAGCCTGCACACGACCGTGACTCGGAATCAGGGCCGCTTTGAATTCGAATGGCTGATTCGTTCGGCCAGGCCGTCACCCAGCCAATGAACGCAAGAAGCCTCGTGCCTCAGGGAACCAGGGCACAGGCGCCCGATTCGTCGAAGCGAACCCGTCGATGGCCCTCACGCGCCAGTTCGAGCCAATCGAAGGCTTCAACCCTGGCGAGCAGCACGGCCAGATAGTGGGAGGCATGACCGCCCTGTGCAGTCGGAACGACAACCGAACCGGGCGCGGCTGGCGCGAGATAGTCAGCGACAGAAGCGGTCCGAGAGACCTGCTCCCAGGCGGCCTCCACCAGCTGGCCGTTGGTTTGCACCTGCACGGTCACACGGGCCCGCAATTGCCAACTCAAGCGCCGGCTCCAGAAAACCAGTACCGCATCAGGGCGCCCCACAAGCTCAACGACCTTGGGGCTTCGGCTATCGGTATAGATCTGCAGCGTGCTGGCGATCGGATCGGCCTGGCGCAACACCACAGTGCGTGCCTGAGGCAGGCCATCGACGTCGACATCTGCCAGCACCGGTGTGCGCCACTCGTGACCGCGCTCGCTAACCGCTTGCTGCAACTGATGCCAGATCTGAGCACGCAGGCTGTCGAACTCGCTATCGATGGAACGATCGGATGGGGCGCGCATCCGTCCATGGTAGCGCTTTGATGCCTACTTGGCCGCAGCGGCCACCGCGGCCTGCAGCGATGATGAATCGGTGTTGGTCACCGCACGCTTGACCAGAATATCGAGCGGCGTCACCGCCTGGCCGTAATAGCCGCTGTTCAGGCCCTGGCGCACATCAAGCACCGAGCCGTCTACAGAGACGCCGGCAAACGCACCCTTGACCTTCGAGTAAACGATGAAATCAGCGGTGATGTTTGCGCCGCGACCCGCGCCTTTGGACGCGAGCGCGACCGACGCGTCACCACCCAGATTCACCTTGTTGGTATAGAGCGAATCGAGCGCCTTTTGCGAGGTCACGACCATCACCATCTCAGCTGCCTGTGCACCCGCCTGAAAGCCGATGCTGGCCGATCCCATTGTGTAGAAGGCTGGCCCTGTCCAGGCACCGGTCGCCGCATCGCGGATCAGAAGCACGCCACTGCCACCTGAGCCACCAAGCACGAAGCCGGCCTTGAGCACCTGTGGAAAGATCAGCACGCCACGGGCGTTGGCGAGCGCGGGGCGCAGACTGGCAAAGTCGCTGTCGGTGGCAACCGCCTGAATCGTGGTCTTCGCCTTGGCCACCAGCATCTCGGCATCAGACTTGTCTGACGCATGGGCTGCAAGGCTGACACCTGAGAGCGTGATGGCCATCGCCGCCGCAAAAGCGACGCCGATCCGAGAGGTCGTCAAAGTCATGGTTGCGTCCTTTTTGTCGTTTGAGAAATGGTCCGAAGACTTCCGCCCATCGAAAAGCTCGCTGGGGTACAGACTCAAACGCTACGCGCTCGCGTGTCGAGGGTCGTTGCGCGTACGCAATCCCGGTACGCAATCCCGGTACTGAGCAGGCCGTCCAAGACCTGCCGATGATCAAACTCATGCGCTGTCGCGACCATGCACCTGACACTGAGCACATGAAGCACTCTCCCCGCCCGCCGAGGTCGACGCCGCCTCCTGTCGATCCGCTTGAAGCGCCAACCACGGGTGCCGATGCGTCGGATACGCTGGATGAGACTGACGAAGAGGGCCGGATCATCGAGCACCCGGATGGCTGGTACTGGATGGCCCCCGACGGCAGGCAGGAGTTCGGACCATTCGATTCGTATTTCAATGCGCGCGCTGACCGGGACCGAAACAAGCTCGAGGGCCTCGGCGAGGACGAGAGCTTGCGTGACCTCGAAATCGAGGCCGGCATTACCGATCGCGTCGACGTCGAGTCAGGCAAGCCAGCCGATGACGACATTCATCAGGACGATGATGCGCACTGATCGTGCGTAAAATCAGCCTCTCAAGTGACGTCATCAACATCGGTCATCATGAAAAATCTCATTTTCATCTCACTCCTCACCCTGACGGCAGCTTCACAGGCTGCCGGTCTCGAGTATTACAAGGCAGGTGCGATCTGCGACAGGACGTCCGGCTTTTGCGCCGACTTCATGGGTGTATCGGTCGCGCTGACCAAGCTGTATCTCGGTGACAAAGCCGAACAGAAACTGATGGCCGAGATCAACAAGGTTGGTATCCAAGATTTCGACGCAACCACATTCACCATGCGCGGCGGCCTGACCTGCGACACCAAGGTCAAAACCTGCTGGACCAACCGCTATGATAAGAAGGTGGATGCCAAAGCCACCAAAACGCTGTTCGGGCAATAGGGAATGCGCCAATCCCGGCATCATCAACGGCGGCGGCGAGATCTGATGGGAGCTTTCATTGAAGCTGAACGACGCTGATCCACCGTACGAGTCCTCGGAAATCGGGACGCCACGAGACTACGGCAGCGACACCTATCGGGTGTATTTCGAAGTGGCAGACCCGCATGGCACAGCCGGAAAAATCATTGCAGGTTTTGTCGGGGAACAAAGAGCCGCATCGATGATTGTGCTTGCTCACGGATATGAGACCGAACTGCCGATTCAATGCGTACCCGATATTGTTCGGCTGCTTAGTGCCGAAAACATCGCTGTTTATCAGGTCGTCCGTTATGCGAAGACCAACGGCGTTTGGGCCTGAAGCGCTGACAGCGTTCGAATGGGCAGGACACCCTTGACGCCAGACGCTGGAAAGTTCGAATTCGGACGCCCGCTTTCTGGTTGGCGGCTTCGGCTTTACACCATCATCTTCGAGGCAGACACCCGCGCCGGTCGCTGGTTCGACATGATTCTGCTGGGTGCAATCCTGTGCAGCGTCGCGGTGATTGTCCTCGAAAGTGTGGCTGGCATGCGCGCGCGCCACGGCCCGGCGCTTCAGGCATTGGGATGGGCGTTTACGCTGATCTTCACGGTCGAATACCTGGCGCGCCTGGTCTGTGTTCGCCAACCCTTGCGCTATGCGCGCAGCACATTGGGCATCATCGACCTGCTGTCGATTCTGCCAACTTATCTCGCGATCCTGGTACCGGGCCTGAACGCATTGATGGATGTTCGGGTACTTCGACTGCTGCGCATCTTTCGCATCTTCAAGCTCACCCGATATCTGGCCGAGTTCGGTGTGCTGGCGCAAGCGCTGTCGGCGTCGCGGCACAAGATCATGGTATTTCTGACCTTCGTGATGATGGTCGTGCTGGTGATGGGCACGCTGATGTTTGTGGTCGAAGGACCCGACAACGGCTACACCAGCATTCCGGTCAGCGTGTATTGGGCGATTACCACCATGACCACCGTTGGGTTCGGCGACATCACGCCCAAGACCGATCTGGGTCGGACGATCGCGTCGGTGATGATGCTGATCGGATGGGGAACGCTGGCAGTACCGACCGGCATCGTCACCGCCGAATTCACCAGCAAACGCCGGCCACAAGAGATCACGACGCGCACCTGCCATGACTGCCTGTCGGAGGGGCACTTGCCGAGCGCACGCTTTTGCCGGGACTGCGGCGCTAAATTGCCCGCCTGGCAGCAGGACTCGGCAAACAGGCCCTGATGCCGCTCAAGCAGTCTGTTACTGCCTGAGGCGGCCTAACGAATACGGCTGTAAGGCATCGGCCTCAGCAACTGACTTTCGACCCGATCGACCAACGGCGCCCATCGCTCGCGCAGCAGCGTGCGCAAGGATGCGTCGTGATCCTGGGCCTCGCGCCAGCGTTGCCAGGCAGCCAGGTCGGGGAAACGGCGCAATTCGATGCTGCGATGCGAACCGGCATTCATCGAACCGGGACCGATCACGGTATCGAAAAAACCGGCAATCGTGGCACCTTCGCGCTCGAGTGCCGGCATGACTTCGGCGAAATAGAGGGCATGGTGCTCTCCAACCGCGTCCGGGCGAAAGTGCAGCACGCGCTGCTCGAAGATGCCGCGCGGCATCGCCTGGAGGCTTTCTGCGCCGGGCCATTGCACCGGCAGGGGCGTCGCCCTCTCGGCGCTTCGCACGATGGCAGTGTCCACCGCATCGAGCGAGGGATAAAGCTTTCCCTGGCGTCCACTGGTCTGCCGATCGCGTCGCACATTCTCCTGATGGCGCTCCCAGGCAGACAGGCTTTCAAACTGTCTCAACTGATAAACACCCGATCCGGTCTCGGGCCCGATCAGGACTTCCCAAGCGCCAATGAGAAGCGAACCGTGTTCATCGAGCGCAGCGAGCATTTCCCGCTGAAAGATGTCGTTGCGCTTTTCAAGCCGTCCGCTGCGCGCGACGATGAGTCGATGCTGATAGATCATAAAAGGGCGTTGGTGACGAAGGAGGCGATGAACGATACCAGCACGACTGACAGACCAGACGGATGTCCGCATAAAAGCTGACCGCCTGCTATACGATCGCCGTTCACGACAACAAGGAGACGCAAGTCGAATGGGCACGTTATCACATCAAAGTGAATGCGATCGCGCCGGGTGCTGTTTCGTCGGAGATGATGATCACCCCAACACACACTGATCGAGAGGAATCGTCTTGAAGCTCTACATGGTCCCGTTAGCACCGAACCCGACCAAGGTCATGCTCTACATCGCCGAGCGCGAAGCCTTGGGCTGCCGACTCGGGATCGAACAGATCGTGGTCAACACACTCAAGGGCCGCCATCGCGAGCCGGAGCACCTGGCGCGCAATCCCTTCGGCACGCTGCCCGTGCTCGAACTCGACGACGGCTCCTATCTGATCGAGTCGCTGGTCATCATGGAATATCTGGAAGAGCGTTTTGCGGCCGACTCGCTGATGGGCAGCGACCCTCAGCAGCGGGCGATGGCGCGCGACCTCGAGCGCGTGGTCGAGTTGCGCATCGCCCTCCCCATGGGCGGCTATGTGCATGCAAAGAAGTCGCCCCTCGGTCTGCCGCCCGACCCAGCGCTGGCACAGTCGATCGAAGACAAGCTGCAGGCACCGCTTAACCATCTCGAATCGCTGCTGAGCGACGGGCGAAATCTGCTGCTCGGCGATCGGCCGTCGTTGGCTGATTGCACCTTAGCTTCGGCGCTCCAGTTCCTTCGATTCATTCAAGCTGATCTGATCGGTGACCGGCCCAAGTTGCGCGCCTGGGATGAACGCTACCGTCAGCGGCCTGCCGCCAAAGCCGTTCTGAAGTGGTAGGCCCGCACAAGACGCCACATTGCGTTACCCTCGCGCCCGGGGCTCGCAGCTGAGCTACCTCCACAACCTTTGCAATCAACAGGAATCTCAATGGCCTATAACAGAGCCCAGGCTTTAAAGATCTGCACCGCGACCGAGATGGAAGTTTTTCTTTCTTCACTGAGCGATGCGGTTGGCAAACTCACACCGGTGCAACTGCGGTCGCGGATTGCCCGTGCGCGGACCCTGCGTGACAAGAACACCGACCTGTTCCGTCGACAGGTTGCTGCCACGCGTGCTGCCACCGGCACGAAGCGCGGCACCTCGGGTGTTGCGAACAGTCGTACCGAGCAGAAAGCCCAGCTCTTCGCCGAGGCGCTCGCACGCCTTGAGGCACGACAGGCCGCAATCGATGCAAAGCCGGTAAAGGCTGTCGCAAGCAAGTCGGGCAGCAAGGCCACCAAAGCAGCTTCGGCAAGACGTGCGCCCGCTGCACCCGCGAAGCCGAAAAAATCGGCAGCCAAGCGAGTCGCTGCGAAGGCTGTCAAGCCGGCGGTCAAGCCTGCGGCGAAAAAAGTCGCAGCCAAGTCGGCGAAGCCTGCGGCGTCCAAAGCGGCAAAGCCGGCAACCGGCAAGACTGCGAAGCCCGCTGTGGCCAAGGCAACGAAAGCAAGCAAGGCAGCTAAGCCGGCAGCCAAGCCCGCGGCAACCAAGTCACGCAAGAAGATCGCGAGCCCGGTGCCTGCAAAGTCGCTGAAAGCGCCGGCGGTCAAACTTGGCAATCCGATCTCGCCGGTCGTGAAGCTGCGAGGCAAGGTCATCGGTGCTCATGCACGATCGGCTGGCGCTCGCAACGAGGCACGGCGCGGCAAGCGCTGAGTTGACGCAACAAGCTTGGGGGTGAGGCCTTGCGACACCCTCCCTGCGTGGCTGGCCGCCTCGATCTGCACTGCCAGCCAGCCGCAGGGGGCCAGCAGCGAGTCTGGCTCGTTCGCAGGGATCAGGCACCGTCTTTGAAGTGAATTCGACTTGAAGGCAGCAACCATGCACATCACGCCGCTCACCCCCGCCTTCGGCGCAAAAATCGAAGGCATCAAACTCGGCAGTCTGAGCGACGCCGAATTCGCCACCATCCAGACAACCTGGTTCGAGCGGCGAGGCTTGCTCGCGTTTCCCGGGCAGCATGTTTCGGACGACGATCTGCTGGTGTTTTCGCGCCGGCTTGGCGAACTCGACTCACCACCCAACCAGGAAAATGGTCGTCAATCGCCGCCGGGCTATCCGGATATCTATGTCATCTCGAACGTCCGTGATACCTCAGGCCGCCCGATTGGCGCACTGGGCGATGGCGAAGCGGTCTGGCATACAGACATGAGCTACGAAAAAACGCCGCCTTTGGCATCGATGCTCACTGCGCGCGAGATTCCCACTGAAGGCGGCGACACCTGGTTTACCGACATGATCGGCGCCTTCGACGATCTGCCGCCCGCGCTTCGCGATGAGATGCTGGGTCGGCAGGTCAAGCACGATGGCACCTACAACTCAGGCGGCTATCTGCGAGCCGGCGTCACAGCCGACGACAATCCGGTCACAGCCGCCGGCACGCTGCACCCGGCGGCCATTCGCATCCCCGAGAGCGGCATGACTGCGCTGTATCTTGGCCGTCGACGCATGGCCTATATCCCCGGCCTGTCGCGCGACGACAGCGAAGCGCTGCTCGATCGTCTGTGGGCTTACCCGGCAGCCGAGCACCGGATCTACAAGCATCGATGGTCAGTCGGTGATCTCGTGCTCTGGGATAACCGAACCACCATGCATCGGCGCGATCCGTTTCCAGGCGATCAGCGCCGACTGATGCACCGCACGCAGATCAAGGGGCGCGCAGCGCCGCGTGCAGCCTGATCTGCAATGAGCGGGCCTGACCGACTGAGACCTCGGGCACGCGACGACAAGTCGTCATCGCGTTCCGATACTATCGACGGCTTAATGCCCGATTGATCAGGGAGCAACACAATCTTGGACACTCGCAGGCTGATTGCCCCGGTATTGGCCGTGGTCTTGCTTACTGCAGTTGCTGCCGGCGTCTGGTACTCGAACAGCCGCCTGCGCGACGAGTCTGTCGCCACCGAGGCTGCGAAAATCGAGCGCGACAAACAGGTCAGCCTTCGCGGCCTGATCGGGTCGGAAAAGGAGTCCTTCTTCGCTGATGTGAGGGTGCAAAAAGCACTCGCACTGCAGGGCATCACGGTCAATGTCGAGAAGGCTGGCTCGCGGGTCATCGCCAGCCGCTACGACGCGACTCAATTCGACTTCGGCTTTCCTTCCGGCGCCCCGGCTGCCCAGCAGCTGCGGTCGCTCTCCAAGGCGAGCAATGTTTTCACGCCGTTTTACACGCCGATTGTGTTTGCCAGCTGGCGTCCGATCGCCGAGATCCTGGTGGCCAATGGCATGGCGGCCAAGCAGGGAGACTTCTATTTCATCGTCGATCTGCCTGGACTGATGGCCGCGGTGGAAAAGGGCACACGCTGGAAGGAACTGAAGTCAAGCGGCGCATTCGCCACCAGCAAATCGGTGCTGGTCAATTCGACCGATGTTCGAACCTCCAATTCGGCGGCCATGTTCCTGGCGCTGGCCAGCTATATCGCCAACAACCAGCAGATCGTCCAGAGCCAGGAGGACGTCGATCGCGTCATGCCGATCGTGGCTCCGCTCTTTTTACGGCAGGGTTTTCAGGAGCAGTCTTCCGCCGGTCCATTCGAGGACTATCTTGCGCTTGGCATGGGCAAGGCGCCGCTGCTGGTGGCCTACGAGTCGCAGATGGTCGAGTTTTGGCTCAAGAACCCCGAGCGGGTCAAGGCAGACATGGTTCTGCTCTATCCCAGACCAACCGTCTATTCCAAGCACGTCCTGGTGCCCTATACCCCCGCAGGCGCAAGGCTCGGCGCGGCACTCGAGTCCGATCCGGTGCTGCGCGAGCTCGCCCATGAGTATGGCTATCGCACCGGCGGTGACACCAAGGGCCCTGAAACCTGGGCAAAGCGTGGTGTGAAGGTGCCTGAGGTGCTGGTCGATGTGATCGATCCGCCCAGCCACGAATGGCTCGAACGCATGATCACGGGCATTGAAGCCCGCTTCAAGTAAGCAGAGGATCCCCCATGAATACACCCTCCCAGCCCCCTGTCGAACTGCAAGCGCCGCAGGCGTTTTCGCTTGAGCCGCCCGCTGCTGTCGCACCGGTCGCCATCGAATCAGCCAGCGGCAAGGTACGCCTGAAGCCCGAGGATGTGGCTGAGCTCGACGGCCAGGTCCGTCAGTTCATTGACGACATCACTGCCCACGACAGCCAGGACCCGATCTTCAAGCAGGCGGTTGAACGCATTCACTCGATGGGTAACAAGGACATCGAGGCCTGTGCTGCGGTGTCCAACCGCATGCTCGATCGGCCGATGAGCGCCTTGAAGAACGGCATGTTCGACAAGGGTGCCGAGATCGGCCAGTCCCTGATCGACCTGCGCCGCCAGATTGAGGAGCTCGATCCGTCCAGACAGGGCGACCTGTTTTCGGCGCGCAAGCTGCTCGGCATTATTCCGCTGGGCAGCAAGCTGGCCGACTACTTCGACCGCTACCAGTCTTCACAGTCGCACCTGAACGCGATCATCGAATCGCTCAAGCGCGGCAAGGACGAGCTGCTGCGCGATAACGCCGCGATCGAGCAGGAAAAGATCAACCTCTGGACCCTGATGGAGCGGCTCGAAAAATACATTCACATCGGCAAGAAGCTCGACACCCAGCTCGACGCCAAGGCGCGCGACCTCGAATCTTCCGATCCGGAGAAGGCGCGTGTGGTGCGCGAAGAGATGCTCTTTTACACACGCCAGAAGGTCACTGACCTGCTCACGCAAATGGCGGTCAACATCCAGGGCTACCTTGCGCTCGACATGATTCGCAAGAACAACCTCGAGCTGATGAAGGGCGTCGATCGGGCAACCACCACGACCGTGGCCGCTTTGCGAACAGCCGTGATCGTGGCTCAGGCACTGTCGAACCAGAAGCTGGTACTCGACCAGATCAGCGCACTCAACACCACAACCGGCAACCTGATTGCAGCCACCAGCGAAATGCTGCGCGACCAGAGCGGCGCGATTCATCAGCAGGCAGCCTCCAGCACGATCGAGATCGCCAAGCTGCAGCAGGCCTTCGCCAATATCTACCAGACGATGGACGCCATCGCTGACTTCAAGACCAAGGCGCTCGACTCGATGCAGACGACGGTCGCCACCTTGAGTGACGAAGTGGCAAAAAGCCGCACCTACCTCGACCGTGTGCGTCAGCAGGAGTCGACTGCCGCCTTGCAACAGCCGCGCGGAGAGGTGTCGCTGTGACATCAGCCGGGCGCCGCATGCCGCTCAGGCTGCTGTTCGCCGCCGTGATGGCGCTGGCCTTGCTCGCGTGCGGCAAGCGCGACGAGGCGCCCGCCGGCGTGCAGGCGCCAATTACGCCTCGCGACGCCTTCACCATTCTGGCCGGATCGGAGCTGAAGGATCTGGAAGCCACCCTCGTCAGCACGGCCAGTGCCGTCGGAGTCGACCTGAAACTGTCGTACGCCGGGACCCTGGATATCGTCGAGCGAATCAATGCAGGCGAGCGCTTCGACGCGATCCTCCCGCCTAATGGGGCCTATCCGGCTCTGGCGCTGCAGACCAAACCCCTGGCCCGAGAAAAACTTTTTTACTCGCGCATCGCGCTCGGCGTCAAAGCCGCCAAAGTGGCCGAACTCGGCTGGAACACCAAACCACCCGGATGGGCCGAGGTCGCCAAGGTCGCAGGTGCCGGCCAATTGCGCTACGGCATGACCAACCCGACCAGCTCGAACACCGGCATGAGCGCGCTGTTCGCCGTGGCCTCCGCGCTGGCCGGCAAGACCGAAGACCTCGACACACAGGACGTCGATGAGAAGCAACTGCGGGCCTTCCTGTCGGGCCAGAAGCTGACAGCAGGCAGTTCGGGGTGGCTGGCGCAGGCTTATGTTGCGAATCCTTCGGCCATCGACGCCATGGTCAATTACGAGGCGGTGATCCTGCGCGCCAACGAGACCCTGGCGCCGGCCGACAAGCTGACTCTGATTTACCCGCGAGACGGCATGATTTCGGCCGATTACCCGCTGATGCTGCTCAACGGCGACAAGCGCGATGCCTACACCAGACTGGTCGCCGCCTTAAAGGCAGCCCCTTTCCAGCGCGATGCCCTGTCGGCTGCCTTCCTGCGGCCTGCCAATCCCGATGTTGCCCCGGCCAGTGCGCTGCCCCTCACCACAGTGTCTGAACTGGGCTTTCCGAACCGCCTCGAGGTGATCGATGCCGTGCTTGGCGCCTACCAGGCGCAATGGCGCAAGCCCGCAACCTCGATCTTCGTCCTCGACATCAGTGGCTCGATGAAGGGGCCGCGCCTGAGTGCAATGCGCGATGCCTTGAAGGGATTGACGGGTGCTGAGGCTTCGAACAACGCCGCAAGCGCCAGCAACCGTTACGCCGCCTTTCAGAGCCGCGAGCGGGTGGTCCTGATCACCTTTTCGAGCCAGGTGTCGGCGCCGGTATGGGTGCGCTTTGAAGCCGCGAGGATTGACGCGGCTCGCGCCATCCTGCGCCAGCAGGCTGATGCGATGGTGGCCGACGGTGGCACGGCGATCTACGCTGCGCTCGCAGCAGCCGAAGATCTGGCCCGCCAGGAACTCACGCGAGAGCCCGATCGTCTGGTGAGCATCGTGTTGCTGACCGACGGCGAGAACAACGCCGGCATGTCGCTCGACGACTTTCGTGCCCGTTATGCTGGCGGGTTTGCCGCACGTATCTTTCCGATCCTGTTCGGCGAAGGCAGTGTTACCGAAATGCAGCAGATCGCACGGCTGTCTGGCGGGCGTGAATTTGACGGACGCAGCCTGCAGCTGCAGCAGGTCTTCAAGGAAATTCGCGGTTACCAGTAATGCTGAGAACCCGATCGACATTTCATGGCTGAGCGCACGCTGAAGATGCGGGCATTGCTGTTCCTCTACAGCACCGCCAATATTTCAGGCTGCGCACTCGCGCTGCTAGGCCCCGCCTTGCTGTTTGCCGGGGTCATCGACAATGGCTGGATTCTGATCACGGCCGGCTTGTACGCCGCGGGCTGGCTGTTTGGCCGCAAGCCTGCCGAACTGGAGCGTCACATCGAGGACAGCCTGAGCCTGGAACAGATGCTCGAGCGTCTGGACCGGCTGGTGGCGCAGGCCCAGCCGCACCTGACCGACGACATGCGCAAGCGTCTGGACCGTGTCCGCGAATCGATCGGCGAGGTCTTGCCACGCATTCTGGGGGCACGCTCGCACGATGACGACCTGTTCACCGTGCGCGAGACGGTGTTGCGCTATCTGCCCGAGACGCTGGCGAATTACGTGGCGCTGCCACCGGCCTTCCGGATGACGCACGTCCTGAAAGACGGCAAGACTGCCCGACAGCTGCTGGATGAACAACTTGCCCTGCTCGATGACAAGCTCAGAGAGGTGGTTGCCAACGTGGCCGCAAGCGATGCAGGCGCGCTGATTGCAAATGGCCAGTTTCTGGAAATGAAGTTTCGTCAGCCCGACTTCCTGGAGCGCTGATGGGATCCATTGCTTTACTCCTTTGATCCGACGGGAATCACCTCATGCAACAACGTTTTTCGATCCGGGCACTTGCCCTTTCAGCCATGCTGGCCTGCGGCTGCTGCAGCCTCGCGCTGGCGCAAACTTCTGGCACAGCATCGGCCCCCTGGCCGCGAGCCGCGCAACTCTCCGGCGGCGCTGCCATGCTCGTCTACCAGCCTCAGGTCGATGCCTGGGACGGCAATCAGATGCAGCTTCGCGCGGCGCTCTCGGTCAAACCGGCTGGCTCGCAGGCGCAGGTGTTTGGTGTGGTGCTTGCCACAGCGCGCACAGCCGTCGATCGTGCTGCGCGCACGGTGCTGATGAACGATGTCGAGATCACCAAGATCGACTTCCCTTCCCTGCCTGACCGTGGCGAAGCCTACGGCGCTGAACTGAAGACCAAAGCGATCGGCAGCGTGCGCACGCTCTCGCTCGACAAGGTCGAGGCCTCGTTGAAAGCCGCAGGCGTGAAGGCGCCGAGTTTTCCGGTGCAAAACGACCCGCCCCGCGTCATCGTCAGCACGTCACCGGCAATCCTGGTGCCGATCGACGGGCCGGCGGCAATCAGGCCGCTGCCTGATGACAACCGATTCAGACGGGTCATCAACACGCGCGCGCTGATCCTTCAGAGCGGCGGGGGCGACACTTTCTATCTGCATGTGTATGACGGATGGCTCACGGCGCAGACCCTCGATGGCCCGTGGCAAGTCGCGCGCAGCACGCCCTTCGGGATCGACAGTGTCGCGAAAAAGCTGGCCGCAAGCGGACTGGTCGACCTGCTCGACGGTGGTCCCACCGCCAACCCCAAGCCCTCACTCGCAAGGGGTGTGCCGACGATCTACACCAGCAACGTGCCGACCGAGCTCATCGTCTTCAAGGGTCAGCCCAACTATGTGCCGGTTGCCGGCACGCTGCTGTGGGCGACCAATACCGGGGCGGATGTTTTCATCGACTCGGCAAGCAATTACACCTATCTGCTGCTGTCGGGTCGCTGGTTCCGTTCAATCGGCATGAATGGGCCCTGGTCATTTGTGGCCAGCAATGCCTTGCCGCCCGACTTCGCGCGCATCCCGACCAGTTCACCCGCTGCCATCGTGCTGGCCTCGGTGGCCGGCACGCCGCAGGCTCAGGAAGCCGTCATCGCCAATTCAATTCCGCAGACCGCGACCGTGCCCTTGCGGGGCGGCCCGGGTTTCATGCCGAACTTTGATGGCGCGCCGCAGTTTCAGCCGATTGCCGGCACGTCCTTGTTTGCGGCGACCAACGGATCAGTGCCGGTCATCCAGGTCAACCCGCAGTCTTACTACGCGGTGAGCTCGGGCGTGTGGTTTACCGCTGCATCGATCGCCGGACCCTGGATGGTGGCAGTGGCCGTGCCGGAGGTGATCTACACCATCCCCACCTCGTCAATGCTGCACTTCGTGACCTATGTGCGGGTCTATGGCGTGACGCCCGAGGTGGTCTATGTCGGCTATACGCCGGGCTATCTCGGCACCGTGGTCGTGCCCTACGGCACGGTGGTTTATGGCACGGGTTATGTCTATCCCACTTATGTCAGCACGGTCTGGTATCCCCCGCCTTATACCTATGGCGTAGCCGCTGTGCCGGTCTACAACCCGGCGCTGGGCTTTACCTTTGGCTTTGCCACCGGCCTGGCCACCGCAGCCTGGGTGACGCCGTATTACGGCGCGGCTTACCATCCCTATGCCTGCTGCGGCAGCGCCACCGCAAGTGTCTATGGCCAATACGGCAACACCGCCTATTCGGGCACCAAGACTGCCTATTCGGGTGGCGGTGTGGCGGGCGTGTCTAACAGCGGCACTTATACCAACAAGGCCACCGGCACCACCGGCACCTACGACACCAACCGCAGCTATAACGCCAACACCGGCGTGGCCTCTCAGGACCGTTCGGCGACCGCCAACACGGCGGCAGGCGGCACTGGCACGGCCACCTCTAACCGCAGTTACAACACCACGACCGGGGTGGCATCGCAAGACAGGAGCGGCAGTGCAACCAGCGCTGCAGGCGGCACCGCAAGTGGCACCGCTGACCGCAGCTACAACACCACCACCGGCCAGCGCTCCGGAAGCTCCGACTTCTCGGGCACCAGTGCCAGCGGCAGCAGCATCGAGCACAGCGGCTCGACCACCGCAGGTCCCCAGGGCTACAGCCACACAGGCTCGACCGATACCTACAATGCCAAGACCGGCCAGACGAAATCCTGGGGCTCGAGCCCGCCCGAGGGTTCGCGTTATGGCGGAGGCGGTGGCGGTGGTTTTAGTGGAGGACGCGGCGGACGGCGCTGAAAGCGGGCAGTGGCCAACGGGAAGGCCGATCTGTCTGAGCACCCTGTCAGGCATTGGCGTGTTGCGCCATGCCTGACAGTACGCGAGACAATGATTTGAACGACAGCGCTCAAGCTCGATCGTTTCGTGCCGATATGTCTCGTGATTCCACGAGACCGCACGATGCCCACCAACAGATTTCGCTGCGCTGCAGCCGCCCTCCTGCCTCTTTTAGTCGGCCTCGTCGCATGCGGCGGCGGTGGCAGCAGCACAACCAGCAACGCAAGCATCAGCACACCGTCCGCGCCAGCCACTGCGGCGCCCACAGTCACCATGGCCCTGTCAGCAAGCAAGGCCTCGGTCAACAGTCCGGTCACACTGACCTGGTCGTCGACTGATGCGAACAACTGCACCAGTTCGGACTCATGGTCGGGCGCGCAAGCCGCGCGTGGCAGCAAAGCGATCACGCCCGCAGCCGGCGGACAATTCAACTACACCATCGCCTGCACTGGCGCAGGCGGCACGGCCGCAAAAACCGTCGTCCTGACGGTCCCGATGCCGGTTCGGGCGACCAGCTACGAAAACAAGAACGACATCGCGCTCGATGATCCGAAGCTGCCCAATCTTCAGGACATTCCAGGCGTCACCCTCGAGTCCGGCGAACAGAACATCGGTCAGCGGGGCGTGGCCTTCGCGGATTTTTTGCAGGAAGGCGCCTTCAGCGCGATCACCGCCTCGACCTTCTACAAAAATGTCTTTCCGGGCAGCAATCCTTTGAAATGGCCGGACTCACCGGCCAAGCTGTACTTTCTTCGCAAGGACGCCAGCGGTAAGTGGACCGACGTTACCAGCCAGCTGATCAAGACCCCCAGCGAACGCACGATCTGCGTGAGCCCCGGGTTCATCGAGATCGCCGACATGAACAAGGATGGCAGGCCCGATGCGGTCATCAGCTGCACCGGCCCTGACTTCACCATCAACGGCGTCTTCGATGACAGCTCGCTGCAGTATGCGGTCCTGAGTCAGCCTGATGGCAGCTATCGGGTCGTGATGCTTGGTGTGCCATCAATCTATGCACACCAGGTGGCCCTGGCGGATATCGATGGTGATGGCAATGTCGACATCCTGTCGGTCGATACCGGACGCTTTCGTACGCCGATCGTACTGTGGGGCAACGGCGACGGCACCATCCGGGTCGATACAACGCGCTTTCCGACCGACATGTCCCAGAAGGCAATCTATGGCATTCGGGCCATTCCGATCAACGGCAAGATCAATGTCGTGGTCTCGGGCAACCCGACGGGCGCTACGGCCGGCCCGCCGGCATCGAATGAATACGGCACGAAAGTGCTGCAATACATCGGCGGCAAGTTCGAGGTTGTGAACGATCTGAGTGCAGGGATTCCCAAGGTCAGCAGCACCGGCCTGACCTATGCCCTTGCACTGGACGCGATCTACAAGGGGGGCTATTACTACTTCCTTCGCGTCAACAGCGACTACACCGGCAGTGCCATCATCAAGACCGATGCCACAAGCGGCGCAAGCACCCTGCTGACCGAGGTGGTCCGTGGCAACACCTCCGACACCAGCGGTGTGCTCAAACTGACCAGTGCCAACACCTTCGTCTCGCAGATGGCCAACTGTGGTCCGAATGCGGTCAAATTGACCGACTACTTCCATTACCAGTGCAGCTTCAGCATTCCTTTGCAGTGAACGGCCACCACAGCAGATATCTGGCAACAGGGCATCTTCGATGAGAACTGGATTGGCAACCGGAGGCGCAGTGCTCCTGCTGGTCGCAGGATGGCTCGGGTGGGCCGCCCTGCTTGACCCCGACGCGAGCGTTCCCGGATCCGGCAAGGCCCGCCCTGATCGACAAGCTGTTTTCTCGACTGGCGACTCGATGCCTGCGCAAGGCTTGCCGGGATATCAGCAGACGCAGGACAACTCGCTCAACGCCGGCTTCAAGCTCTCGAGTGCCCCGCTCACCGAGACCCTCGTGACGGCCGCATCGGGAGTGGCCCCTTCAGGCAAAGTCATTGCGACCGCACCGGCTTCCCAGACGGCGTTGCCCGGTGATGTCGCAGCGTTCGTCGAGCGTCGCGACAGCTGCGAGCACTTCGTCGGCGAAGAAGGCTATGACGCCGAACGGGCCGCCTTCCTGATGAGGAATATCGTCGAACTGTGTACCGGTTCGAAAAAGCAGCTCATTGCCCTGCGCAAGAAATACACCGGTAACGCACCTGCCCTGGCAGCCCTGCGAAAATACACTCTGGACCTCGATCTTCGGTCTTGCGCCGGCCGCTATGACCCGAGCACCTGGACCGGCTGCGTCGGCACCCGAAGGCTGCCGAACGGTGATCGCTACAGCGGCGGATATCTGAACGGCAAGGCGCATGGTCTGGGCATCTATCAGTTCGCCGATGGCCGAAAGTACGACGGCAGTTATTCGATGGGCGTGCGACAGGGCACGGGGACCGAATACCGAGCCGATGGAACGGTCGCCCTCAGCGGGCGATGGGATCAGGGCAAATACATCGAACCGTGATCGGTCGGGCGCAGATCAGCCTGTTCTGGTGCTATACAGGCAGTCATGGGCGCACACTCCCGCATCTTTTACGGCTACTGGCTCGTGGTGGCCGGCTTCGTTACGCAATTCCTGTCGGTGGGTGCGATGAACTATTCCATCGGCGCCTTCATGCTGCCGATGACCAGCGATCTGTCGTGGAGCCGGGCCGAGTTCATCGTGCCACGCAGTCTCGGACAGTTCGTGATGGCCTTCACCGGCTTTTACATCGGCACCTATGTCGACCGGCTTGGTGCGCGGGCCTTTGTTCTGGCTGGCCTCATCATCCTGACAGCGGCCTTGTGGGGTCTGTCGATGATCCAGACCTGGTGGCAATGGGTGATCCTGAACGGCATCCTGCTCACTGTGGGCGCCTCGCTGATCGGCAGTCTGGTGGTGAACGTGACCCTGTCGAAATGGTTTGTCGCCAATCGCGGCCAGGCGATCGGCTGGTCATCGATGGGGGTGTCGTTTGCGGGCATCGGCCTGACACCGGTGATCACCGGCTACATCGATGCCTATGGCTGGCGCGCAGGCTGGCAGGCAATGGCCGTGGCCACCTTCGTACTGGCGCTGCCTGCCGCCCTGATGATGCGGCGCGCCCCGGAAGACTACGGCCTGAATCCCGATGGCCGAAGCGCTGCCCACATGAACACCGAGGCAGGCGCCAGAGCGCAGGCCGATTACGACACCTCGATCACGCGAGGGCAGGCGCTTCGCATGCCGCTGTTTTACATGCTGGTCGGCGCCTTCAGCATGTTTCAGGTGTTGATTCCGGTGGTGCTCTTTCAGACCATCCCCTTCATGACCGATGCCGGCTATTCGCGCAGCACCGCCGCGCTGATGATCACGATCGCGTCGGTGCCTGCACTCGTGACCAAGCCGATGTGGGGATGGCTGATCGATCGCGTGAACCCCAAGCCGCTGGCGGCCTTCAGCGTCGCGCTTTCGGGCTTGGCGCTGATCATGATCGTCCTCAGCGTGCAGGCACGCTCCACCAATCTGGAGTATCTGGCGTTTTTCATGCTGGGCATCGGATGGGGCGGCGTGATCCCGATGCAGGAAGTGATCTGGGCCTCGTATTTCGGCCGACGCTATCTGGGTGCAGTGCGCAGTGCCGCCCTGCCCTTTGCGCTCATCCTTGGGGCAGGCGGGCCGCTCGCGGTCGGCTACTACCATGATGTGGTCGGCAACTATGATGGCGCCTTCATCATTGTCGGCTGCATGAGCCTGCTGGCCGGCGCGCTCATTCTGGCCTTGCCCCGTCGTTAGTCTGACTGGCAGGGCGAGCCTGGTCGGCGCGCCCAGAGATCGTCACGGAGTGTCAGATGCTTTCAGAAAAACTTTTTTTTCGCATCGTCTGTCTGAATGTTTGTATCGCTGCAAGCCCTGCAGCCTTCGCAGCCGATCCGCCACAACGCCTGGTGCATGGCCTGCTGTGGGATGCCCATGAAGTCACGGTCGGGCAAATGAAGGCCTATGCCCGAGCGACCGGTTTCATCAGCGAGGCTGAAAAAGACGGCGGCGGGTATGTCTACGAGTCGGGTTGGGCACAAAAGTCCGGCTGGACCTGGCGCAAACCCTTCGGTGTTGACGCTGCCGACAACGAGCCTGCTGTTCATCTCACATTCGACGAGGCAGGCCGGGCTTGCCGGCATGCAGGCAAGCGTCTGCCGACCGACACCGAATGGGTCAAAGCCGCCTTTCTTGAACAGCGTCAACCAGCGCCCGCAGGATGGATTGTGGGCAAGCGCTATGTCTACCCGAACGGCGATTCAGCCGATGACAGCAATTACCTCGACTCGCGAAGCGCAGCGAACGGGGTCGCACCCAAAGGCGTTCTGAGCCGCGGCACCGGACATGTGCCGGTGATGCAGACGCTGCCCGGCGTCAATGGCCTGTGGGATATGGGCGGCAATGTCTGGGAGTGGGTGGACAGCGGCGCAGGCCAGGAGCGAGTCACACGGGGCGCGTCCTGGTGGTATGGCCCGCAGCGCCAGCGTGCCGACGATGTGGCAACGAAGCCCCGGGACACCCGCGTGGTCTACATCGGTTTTCGGTGCGTGCAAGCGCCCGGACCGTGACGCCCCGGCGATCGGGATCGATCACTTTGCCGACCGCATCGCCTCAGCCAATTCATCCTTACCTTGCGATGCCAGCACGTTCGCCGCATTGAGCCGGTCCCGGTCCTCACGGTTCTGGCTCAACTTGGACTTGCCCTCCAGGCGTGTGATGGCGACCTCGATGCCCACAATGGCCTTGAGCATGCCGTCAATGTATTCGGGGGCAGAGTCGCTCATCTTCCAGGGCTTGGGTTCGGAGGCCTCATGGATGCGGGTCAGACGCGCCACCACACCCCGCACGAATCGCTCTTCGTCTTGCACCTTCAGAACCCCGTGGGCATGCACCACTTCGTAGTTCCAGGTCGGCACCTGTCGATGCGTCTCATGCTTGCTCGGATACCAGTTGGGTGAGATGTAGCTCGCGCTGCCGCGAAAAATCACCAGTACTTGCGCGCCGTCCTTGCACTGCTGCCACACCGGATTGGCCCGCGCCACGTGCGCGGTGAGCACATCTCGGTCGGGGTCGAGCTCGAAGGGGATGTGATTGGCGTCGAGGCCGCCGGGTGTCATGGTCACCAGCGCACCCAGAGGGTTTGTCTGGATGATCGTGTGCAAGGCCTCGCGGCGCTTGATCGAGAAGTGGTCTGGGGTATACATCGTTTAACCAGGTTGTACCAGTTGGCGCGGCCTGGTACGAAAGTGGGCCGCCTCGATGGCTGTGCACTCGACAATCCGAACAGCCTTTGCGCCAGGACAGTCTGATGGTCATCAAGCGAAGCACGAGCAGTCTAATGCAGTCGTTCATCAGCCGGACTGTCAGTTGGGTCGCGTTGCACGGGCGTTCATCAAGGTGGTGCGATCAGGCAGGCGCGCTCAATCGCCAGATGATGTCGCGGCAACCCCTGTTGGCCGGATTTGCGTGGCTCATGCTGGCGCTCGCGCTGCCGACCGCCTTGTTGCTGGCACTGGACGATCGCAGCTGGCGAGACGTGGCGATCTGGGCCAAGCCCCTGAAGTTCATGTTGTCCACGGCGATGTTTGCGGCAACGACGGCATGGTTCGTCGGACTGCTCCCGCAGCCAATGCGCGGCTCGTCCATGGTTCGTGGCCTGGCCTGGACGGTGGTGATCACGTCAGCCTTTGAAGTGGGCTACATCAGCCTGCAGGCCTCATTGGGTCAGGGATCTCACCACAACGTCGGCGATCCTTTGCATGCGGCGCTGTTTGGCCTGATGGCGATCGCAGCGGTGGGCCTGACTTCAACACAGGCCGTGCTGGCCTGGCTGATTGCACGCCACAGCCCGACACGCTCGACAACCATGACCCGCGCGGTGGTGATCGGCTTGATACTGACGTTTGTCCTCGCGACAGCGAGCGGCTTCATGCTCGGCGGTCAACAGCCGCCCCCGGGCATGGGACTGCCGGGTCTTGGCTGGCACATCGGCCAGGCAGACGCCCGACCAGCGCACTTCCTGGGCGTCCATGCTCAGCAACTTCTCCCTCTGGCGGGATGGATGCTGCACAGAAGCGCGCTGCCCCATCCTGGGCGTTGGCTGTCTGCGGTCGCAGTGTCCTATGTGGCCTTCTGGACATTGCTCACCCTGCGGGCCCTGCCTTAGCAGGTCGACCACAGATCAGGCCATCGCCTCCTGTGGCTGCGCCGCAATCTCGTGATGCTCATCTGAAAACTGCCGGGCGATCGCGCGGAACTCGTCTTCGGCGGCTGTGAACGCCGCCACCACCACCGGATCGAAGTGACTGCCCGCGCCCTCGCGCACCGTCTGCGCAGCCCGCTCATGCGACCAAGCCGGCTTGTAGACACGTTTTGTGATCAGCGCGTCGTAGACATCGGCCACCGCCATCAGCCGTCCGGAGACCGGGATCGCCTCGCCGACCAGTCCGGCGGGATAACCGCTGCCGTCCCATTTTTCGTGATGGGTCAGGGCGATATCGCGGGCATGACGCAGGAAGGAATTGCTGCCGAGTTCGTCTTCGGCGGCCTGCAAAGCCAAAGCGCCGACCAGGGGATGGGTTCGCATCACCGCCCATTCCCCGTCGGTCAGTTTGCCAGGCTTCAGAAGAATGGCGTCGGGGATGCCCACCTTGCCCACATCATGCAGCGGCGCCGACTTGTAGATCAGCTCGATCGCCTCGTCGCCGAGCTCGGCGCTAAACCGCGGGTGATCGCGCAGCCGCATCGCCAGCGCGCGAACATAGCGCTGGGTCCGCAGAATGTGCGCGCCGGTCTCGTTGTCCCGGGTCTCGGCCAGCGAGGCGAGCGACAGGATCGTGGCGTCCTGGGTTCGTTGCAGCAACGCAGTGCGCTCACCAAGGCTGGTGATCATCTGGTTGGTGTAATGCGCCATCACGCCGAAGTCATCGTTGCTGCTGATCGGCACGCGGGCGTCGAGCCTGCCGCCGGCAGTCGCGGCCAGCACGCTGTTCTGGTTCTGAAAAAACATCCGCAGGTTGCGGGCGTACGACAAGGCTGCATTGAGCAGATGGCTCAGGATGACCAGCGCAACAAACAGGAATTCGATCAGGATCGAGAGCTGTGCCTGTTCGATGTCGAGGCGTTGGTCGGGATGAGCCAGCCAGTCGAGGTCCTTGCTGATCACCATGAACAGCACGACAAGGGTCAGCACCACCATCAGCGTCGTGAACAGTCCGAGCTTGGTCGACACCGGAAGCTGGCGGTCGGTCAGCACCATCTGTTCGCCGGTGCTGCGAAAGTGCGCCATCAGACGACGTTCGCGTTCGAGCGACAGATCGACCGCGGCGAAAAAACCCAGTCCGATCAGCCCGATCGACAGCTTCAGGCCACTGCCGACCGGAAAATCATGAACGAGGCTGTTGAAGGCAGTGAGCCCCAGCCCCGCTGCGGCGAACAATCCCCAGTCGAGTGCAAACGCAAAACGGGCCTGATCAGCAAGCGCTGCACGATCGACGAACCGGGTGTGCAGGGGGTGGCGCAGCAGGCCCACCGCAGCCAGGGCAGCGGCGATCGGTGCCCCGAGCTGGATCGGTGAGAGGCTTTCCAGGAAAGGGCAGATCTGCACCCCGTAGATCGACAGGATGACGAAGGTGCTGAAACAATGCGTGGCAACACGCAGCGACATAACGGAAGCGCCATCCGGGGGATGATCGAGACTAGCAGCGAGCCTGCGGCCTCAGGCTACCGTTCGGCGGAGCAGGTGCACCGTCCTGCCGGCTCTGGCTGGCTGGCACACCTCCACCACTCACGTCCTGGTCTGCGCGCAGCCAGTCATCGGGTGTTCAACAACCAACTCTGACCGTGCTGGAGGACAAAAAAATCCACTGGCGCAGGCGAAGCCGCTCTTGCAAGCGCCAGATCGCGGGGAGGCTGATCCAGGGACTCATCGCTGAGTCCGTCAAAAGTCCCCCAGTGGATGCCGATGGCTGATCTGGCCTTGACCTCCTGCATGACCTGCAAAGCCTCTTGCGGGTTGAGGTGAGAGTCCTTCATGAACCAGCGGGGTTCATAGGCGCCGATCGCGATCGCCGCCAGGTCAAAGCCCCCCATGCGTTCGCCGATGTCTCGGGTGTCGGGCGAATACCCCAAATCACCCGAGAACCAGAAGCGAAAACGCGGATGGATCACCGCCCAACTGCCCCAAAGGGTTTCGTAGCGGTCGCCAAGCGAACGCGCGCTCCAGTGCTGCACCGCCAGGAAATGCAATTCGATGGCGTGCGTCTTGCCGGGGATGCTCACCTGCTGATCCCAATCCATCGGGACAACATTGCGCGCCGCGCCTTCGACGACTGCGCCCCGAATCTCTCGCTTGAACCAATGCTGCATGCCAAGCGGCACATAAAAGCGAATGCCGGGATGGCCATCCACAAGGGCCTGGACAGTCTCACGATCGAGATGATCCCAATGGTTATGAGAGATCACCACGGCCTGAACCGGAGGCAGTTTGTCGAATGGGATGCCTGGTGCCTGGTGTCGTTTCGGCCCGGCAAAGCTGACGGGGGAAGCGCGGTTTCCCCAGTGCGGATCGGTCAGCAGATTCACACCGTCGACCTGTACCAGCAACGTCGCATGCCCGACCCAGGTCACCCGAGCTTGCGGTTTGTCGCTGTGCACCAGATCCAGATCCGGCGCCACACCCACAATCGGTGCAGCAGGCGGCTTGGGCAAGCCATCGCGCAGGCGCTCGAATTGCCAGCGCCACAAGCCCGGTTTGTCAGAACGCTCGGCGTAGCGGTTGACGAATCCGTCCGGACGATGGTGTGACTTGCTCGCGTCGTAGTCGGGGTTGATGCGGGGGCTCAGGTTGCTGCAGGAAAGCAGGAGGCAGGCTGTGGCCAATAAAACGCTGCTGATGTATCGGTTCATTCAGGAAACCCTGCCATTGCCATGCTCACAGTCATCTCAGCGGTTCACGCGTGTGGCGCTGCGCCCGAACACGCCTGCTCCCGCGAACCGCCCTGCCGTGCCGGCGACTTCTTCGATGCGCAGCACCTCGTTCCATTTGGCCATGCGCTCGCTGCGCGCGAAGGAGCCCACCTTCAACTGGCCCACCTGCCAGCCGATGGCCAGATCGACGATGGTGGTGTCTTCGGTCTCGCCCGAGCGCGCCGAGACGATCGCGGCATAGCCGGCGTCCTGGGCGGCTTGCCAGCACTGCAGGGTTTCGCTCAGGGTGCCGCGCTGGTTGGGCTTGAGCAGCACGGTGTTGGCGGCGCCCGTAGCCGCCGCCTCGCGCAACAGCGCGGTGTCCGACACCAGGAAGTCGTCGCCCACCACCTGCATTCGATGGCCCACCGCCGCGGTGAAGCGCGCGAAAGCGGCTGGGTCGTCCTCGGCCAGCGGGTCTTCGATGCTGGCAATTGGAAACCGCTCACACCAGCGCAGCAGCAGCTCGATCAGGCCGTCGCTGTCGAGTTCACGCCGCTCCAGCCCCAGCGTGTAGCGGCCACCCTGGCCGAAGTCGCTGGCGGCGATGTCGAGTGCGATGGCCACCTGTTTGCCGGGCACATACCCGGCGCTTTCGATCGATTCGACCAAGGTCTCCAGCGCCTGCTCATTGGTGTCAAAGGCCGGC
>CANKWX010000014.1 GCA_947487165.1 Burkholderiales bacterium | reverse complement strand
GTCCATCGCGATGTCTGGTTTCAGGTCGGCGGCTACAGCAGCGAGTTTTCGCCGGGCATGAGCAGCGACAACGACTTTTCGATGAAGCTCTGGCAGGCCGGCTGCCGGCATTTCATCGGTGTCGGTGATGCGCTGGTCTATCACTTTCAGTGCAAGTCGACAGGCAAGGTGGTCAAGAACGACGGCAGGCGACAATTCCTCCAGAAATGGTCACTCAGCCAGCGCAGCTTCGATCGCCACTACCTTCGCCGGGGTCAGCCACTGCCCGCCGGCGACGGCTCAGTGCCCGAGCCGCAGGCCTCGCTCGGCCTCGCCCTGGCGAAAATCAAGGACGGCCTGAAGCGACGGTTCCGGCTATGAGTGCTGCGCTCGATGTGCTGCAGCGAGTCTTCGGCTACCCCTCCTTTCGCGATCCGCAGCAGGACATCGTCGACCACCTGATTGCCGGTCGTGATGCACTGGTGCTGATGCCCACCGGCGCCGGCAAGTCGCTGTGCTATCAGGTGCCCTCGCTGGTGCGACCCGGCATGGGCGTGGTGGTCTCGCCGCTGATCGCCCTCATGCAGGATCAGGTCGATGCGCTGCGCGAAAACGGCGTGCGCGCCGAATACCTCAACTCCACACTCAGTCTCGATGAGACGCGCCGGGTCGAGCGCGCCATGCGGGCAGGCGAGATCGACCTGCTCTATGTGGCCCCCGAGCGCCTGCTCACCGATCGATGCCTCGAGCTGCTTTCGGCCAGCCGGATTGCGCTCTTTGCAATCGACGAGGCGCATTGTGTCTCGCAGTGGGGCCATGATTTCCGCCCGGAGTATCTCGGCCTGTCGGTGCTGCACGATCGCTTTGCCGACATCCCGCGTATCGCGCTGACCGCCACCGCCGATGCCCAGACCCGCGCTGAAATCCGCGAGCGGCTGGCACTGCAGGATGCGCGCGAGTTCGTCTCCAGTTTCGACCGTCCGAACATCCGCTACAGCATCGTCGTGAAGGACGAGCCGCGCCGTCAGCTGCTCGCCTTCCTCTCCGAATTCGCCGGCGAGGCCGGCATCGTCTACTGCGCCACCCGCAAGCGGGTCGACGACACCGCCGCCTGGCTCCTCGAGCAGGGTTTCGATGCGCTGCCTTATCACGCCGGTATGGGCACTGCCGATCGGGCCCGCAACCAGTCGCGGTTTCTGCGCGAAGACGGCGTCGTCATGGTCGCCACGCTCGCCTTTGGCATGGGCATTGACAAGCCGGATGTCCGTTTCGTGGCCCACCTCGATATGCCCAAGAGCGTCGAGGGTTACTACCAGGAGACCGGTCGGGCAGGGCGCGACGGGTTGCCGGCGCGGGCCTGGCTGGCCTACGGTCTGCAGGACGTGGTCAACAACCGCCGGCTGATCGACGAGTCACCGGCCGACGATGAGCACAAGCGTGCGTCGCGACAGAAGCTCGACGCGATGGTCGCGCTCGCCGAGGCCGACGATTGCCGGCGAGTGCGACTGCTGCGCTATTTCGGTGAATACAGCCGCGCCTGCGGCAACTGCGACAACTGTCTGTACCCGCCTGAGCGCTGGGATGCGAGCGACCCGGCCCGCCGGCTGCTGTCGTGCATCTATCGGATCCGCCAGGCCGGCGGCATCGCCTATGGCGGCCACTATGTCATCGATGTGCTGCGCGGTGAGCGAAGCGACCGGGTACTCGAGCGGGGCCACGACCGACTGACCACCTTTGGCATCGGTGGCGACCTCGATTCAAGCGCCTGGCAGACCCTCCTGCGCCAAATGGTTGCCCGTGGCCTGATCGATGTCGCGCACGATCGCTTCGGCGTCCTCGAACTCACTGACGCTTCGCGGCCGGTTTTGCGCGGCGAGGAGCCGGTGATGCTTGCCAGGGCGAATTTCGAGCGATCACCTCGTGCCAAAAAGGCAAGGCCCCGCACCGCAGGGTCGAACGCGGCGGCCACTGCCTCGGCGATCGGCCTGGATGCGCCGGCTGCCGCCCGTTTCGCCCAACTGAGAGTCTGGCGGCTCGACACCGCCCGCGCGCAGGGCGTGCCGCCCTATGTGATCTTTCATGATGCGCATCTCGCCGAGATCGCTCGCCATGCACCCATCGACCTTGATGCATTGCGTCAAATTCCGGGCGTCGGCGCGACCAAGCTCGAGCGTTACGGAAAAGCCTTGCTGGCTGCGCTCGAGGGCGGCTGAAGCCGTCGGAAGACGACTGGTCAATGTCGATCGAGGTGGTTTCGGCGCTCACCGAGCGCCGCCGTTACGCCCCTGGTACCTGCCGACTGTCCATCTTAATGTGACGAAAATGTTATCGCGGTGTAAAATGCTGCATTGCAAACAAGAATCCTTCTCGTTCCGGGTCGCTCAGTTTGCGGCGACCCGTCTCACTGGCGGGTGTGAATCATGGAAAGTCTTCTTCTGGTCCTTGACGACGACATCCTGACCGCGGCTCAGGCCGTGGCCGACTTGATTTCGGCCTGGATCTTCTAAGTCCGAAGGTCTCGCGGGGCCCGGCCCGCGTTGCCCGCGTCACGGCGGGCGAGGTATCCTCGCCGCTTCACGAAAGAAGCGGACGAGACCCATGGACCTCAATTATTCCCCCGAAGAACTGGCCTTTCGCGATCAGGTTCGCGGCTGGCTGAAAGCCAATCTGCCGGAAGACCTTCGCCGCAAGAACGCCGATGGCGGTCACCTCGGCAAGGAAGATCTGCTGCGCTGGCACAAGATCCTCGCCAAGCAGGGTTGGGTCGCACCGGCCTGGCCCAAAGAATGGGGCGGTCCCGACTGGAATGCGACCCAGCGCTACATCTTCGAAGAAGAGTGCGGGCTGGCCGGCACGCCACAGATCGTCGCCTTCGGCGTCGTGATGTGCGCGCAGGTTCTGCTCAAGTTCGGATCCGACGAGCAGAAAAAGCGTCATCTGCCCGGCATCTACAACGGCGACGTCTTCTGGGTCCAGGGTTACTCCGAACCCGGCTCGGGCTCCGACCTCGCTTCGCTCAAGACCCGCGCCGACCGTAAGGGTGACAAATACATCGTCAACGGCCAGAAAATCTGGACCTCGCTTGGCCAGTACGGTGACTGGATCTTCTGTCTGGTGCGCACCAACTTCGATACCAAGATCCGCCAGGAAGGCATCAGCTTTTTGCTGATCGACATGAAAACCCCCGGCATCACCGTGCGCCCGTTGGTCCTGATGGACGGTGGCCACGAGGTGAACGAGGTGTTCTTCGACAATGTCGAGGTGCCGGTTGAAAACCTGGTCCATGAAGAAGGCAAGGGCTGGACGGTGGCCAAATATCTGCTTGGCCATGAGCGCCTGAACACCGGCCGCATCGGTGCTTCCAAGCGCGAGCTTGCCCGGCTCAAGGCATTCGCCGCGAAGCAGCTCGATGCTGATGGCCGATCGATGATGGATGACCCGCGCTTTCGCGACAAGCTCACCCGAGTCGAGGTTGAATTGATGGCGCTCGAGATCACCAACCTGCGATTTCTCGATGCCATGCGCGGCGGCCGTCCGCCGGGCGCTGAAGTCTCGATGCTCAAGATTCGCGGCACCGAAATCCAGCAGGCCCTCACCGAACTGATGATGCAGGCGGCCGGCCCGATGGCAGTGCCCTTCAAGGCGGTTGGCGAGTCGCTGGCAGGCGAGTTCGATGCGGTCATGGGCGGCCTTGCGGCGCGCTATGCCAACTATCGCAAGACCAGCATCTACGCCGGATCCAACGAGATTCAGCGCAACATTATCGCCAAGGCAACCCTGGGCCTCTGATCATGAATTTCGAACTCAGCGAAGAACAGCGGCTCATGGCCGAATCGGTCGGACGATTCCTGTCCGATCATTACGATTTTGAACAGCGCAAGCAGATCATCCGCTCGGAAGCTGGCGCAAGCACTGCGGTCTGGAAGCAGCTCGCCGACATGGGCGTGCTCTCGATTCCGTTCTCAGAAGAAGCCGGTGGCTTCGGCGGTGGTGCAATCGACATGATGAGTGCCATGCAGTCGATCGGGCAGTCGCTGGTCGTCGAGCCGGTACTGGCCACGGTGCTGGCCGCGCGCCTCATTGATCGTGCCGGCAGCACTGCACAGAAGACCGAGATCGTTGCGGGGGTGGTCGACGGCTCGCGCAAGCTGGCCTTTGCCCATCTTGAAGACAGTGCCCGCTATCGGGTTTCGCAGGTGGCGCTCACCGCGACCCGCGCGGCCGATGGCTGGGTTCTCAATGGCTTGAAGCGAGTGGTCGTTGGTGCCACGCTGGCCGACCTGCTGGTCGTGTCGGCGCGCACCTCAGGCAAGCCCGGCGACGCCCAGGGTATTTCCCTGTTCGTGGTATCGCCCAGTGCCAAGGGCGTCTCGATGACCGGCTATCGCACCCTCGACAATCAGCGTGGTGCCGATGTTCGGCTCGATGGCGTGAAGGTCGGTGCCGATGCCCTGGTGGGCACTGAGGGCGCGGCCCTGCCGGTCATTGAAGAAGCCTTCGATTTCGCGACCGCACTGTTGTGCTCCGAGGCAGTGGGTGCCATGCAGTTTGCCAACGACACGACGCTTGAATACCTCAAGACCCGCAAGCAGTTCGGTGCCCCGATCGGCTCCTTCCAGGCGCTGCAGCATCGCATGGTCGAGATGTTCGTGAGCACCGAGCAGGCCCGTTCGATGAGTTATCTGGCCGCCTCGAAGGTCGATACCACCAACGATCCACTCGAGCGCGCGCGAATCATTTCAGCTGCCAAGATCAAGATTGCAGACGCCTGCCGGCAGGTCTCGCAGGAATCGATCCAGTTGCACGGCGGCATGGGCATGACCGAAGAAATGAAGGTCTCGCATACCTTCCGGCGCCTGACCATGATTGCGCAGCAGTTCGGCGATGTCGATTCGCATCTGGCGCGATTTTCTGCGCTCGATCACTGAGCCGGCTGGTCGATCAGTGTGAAAAAGGCCCGGATTTCCGGGCCTTTTTCATTGCTGCGCGATCGTGCTTCGCGAGCCTGGGGTCGGCGTTGACTCAGAACAGATGGCGCAGACCCAGTGCAGCGCGATTTCCAGTGCCATAAGAGTAGGGGCTCACCGAGGTACCTGAGCCGGCGTACTTCACGTTGCCGTCCTGGCCGAAGGCCAGATAGATATCGGTGCGCTTGGACAGCGGATAGTCGTAGGTGATGCCGAACAGGTTCTGCGCTTTGAGGTTCTTGAAGTTGTTCGGATCCTTGTAGGCATAGTTGGCGAAGAGCACGCCCGGACCCAGGCCGATACGACCGCTCACGAAGATGAAATCAGTGTTGGCCGAGGTATCGGCAACCACGCCATTCTTGATGTTGTTATCCGAACTGGTCACACCGGTACCCAGGCTGGATACCAGGTAGGTGACACCGATTTGCCCGGTCTTGCTGAAGCGCCATGCGGCACCGGCACCCCACTCGACCCGGCTCGAGAACAGGGCGTAGCTGGACCTGTCGACGCCATAGTTCATGTAGGCGCCGCCGAGCAGGAAGTCGCCCTGCTCCCAGCGGGCACCCAGGCCGTAGCTGTTGCCCTGGTCCTGCGGATAGGCATTGGTGTCGGTGTTGACCGACGGCGCGAGGTTTTCGCCAAAGGCATACATCGCTTCAACGACCAGGCCGGCGAACTTCGGGCTCTGGTAGAGCACGGCGTTATCGAGACGGTTGTTGAAGAATTGCGACTGGTTGTTGTAGTAGCGGTAGGTGGTCGCGTCGATATTGTTGAGCGCGTTATACAGCGGGACATACTGGCGACCCGCGGTCAGGCGTCCCATGCCGCTGTCGAGGCCCACCCATGACTGGGCATTCCAGAACTTCAGATTGTCGTTGACGCTTTTCTTGTCGGATGGGTTGGGCGGTATGCCGCGGCCGCCACTGCTATCGCCGTTGTCAACGTTAAACCGGGTCTCGATCGCAAAGATCGCCTTCAGGCCGCCGCCGAGGTCTTCCGAACCCCGAAAGCCCAGACGCGAGGCGTTTGAAACACCGTTGACGAGTTGCCAGCCGGCTAAGCCGCGCTGATTGTTCGCAGCATTCCGGGTGCCATCGGACCATTCGACGGCCTGATCAAGCAGGCCATAGACCGTGAGCGTCGATTGGGCCTGGACCGGGGCAGCGATCAGCACGCCGGCAATGAGGGGGAGAGCTTTACGCATGATTTTGATGTAATGAGTAGGTTTCGGATCAGGCGTGCCGCAGGCACATGGAAGATCCTAAATGAAGCCTGTGACACCCTGATGCCGCGAAGCGGGCCAGTCGGATCAGCGCTCAAACCCGGTTCGGCGCCCAAACATCAGATCGAACACACCATGACCCAGGCGCATGCCGCGCTGCTCGAACTTGGTGAGCGGGCGCCACTCGGGGCGAGGCGCAAAGCCATCGGCCTGATTGACCAGCAGCGGCTCGGCCGACAGGACATGAAGCATCTGCTGCGCATAGGGCTCCCAGTCGGTCGCACAGTGCAGGTAGCCGCCAGGGGCAATGCGCGTTGCCAGATGAGCGATGAATGCTTGCTGGATCAGTCGGCGCTTGTGGTGCCGCAGCTTGGGCCAGGGGTCCGGAAAGTAGATGTGCACCCCGGCCAATGAGGCTTGCGCAATTCGCTGCTTCAGAACGTCCACGGCATCGAGCTGGATGATGCGCACATTCGTCAGCGCGTCGTCCTCAAGGTGGCGCAGCAGGCTGCCCACACCTGGCGTATAGACCTCAATGCCCAGAAAGTCGGTCTCGGGGCGCGCTGCAGCAATCGCGGCCGTGGTGTGCCCCATGCCAAAGCCGATTTCAAGCACCACCGGCGCTTGTCGCCCGAACAGCGCGTCGAAATCGATCGGGCCCTCGCCCGGTGGCACACCGTATTGCGGCAGCAGCCGTTCATGAGCATCACGCTGGGCATCCGAGAGATGCCCGCGCCGCATCACGAAGCTGCGGATGTGGCCATGAATGGGCTTGTCCTGGACCGACTCGCCGGTTGGTGCCGGCTGTTCGTTCGATAGGCTCATCAGTTCGCGGCTTGCCTCGCGTCGCACGCTGGGGAGGCTCAGGTCGACCCGATGATGCCGCCGGTGGGCGATGACGGGCTGGCGCTGTAAAGCTTGCGCGGCATGCGCCCGGCAAGAAATGCCTCGCGACCGGCTTCGACCGCCTTGCGCATCGCACTGGCCATCAGGATCGGATCGCGGGCGGCCGCCACCGCGGTATTCATCAGTACGCCGGCACAACCGAGCTCCATGGCAATCGCTGCGTCCGAGGCGGTGCCAACGCCGGCATCGACGATCACCGGCACCGTCGCCTTCTCGAGGATCAGCTGCAGGTTCCAGGGGTTGAGGATGCCCATGCCCGACCCGATCAGCGAGGCCAGCGGCATGATTGCCACGCAACCGATCGACTCGAGTACCCGCGACTGGATCGGGTCGTCGCTGCAATAGACCATGACCTCGAAGCCTTCGCGCACCAGCGTCTCGGCGGCTTTGAGGGTCTCGGGCATGTTCGGATAGAGATTGTGCGGATCGCCCAGCACCTCGAGCTTGACCAGGGTGTGATCATCGAGGAGCTCGCGCGCCAGCCGCAGCGTGCGCACCGCATCGTCTGCGCTGTAGCAGCCTGCGGTGTTGGGCAGCAAAGTGAAACGTGAGGCCGGCACGGTCTCGAGCAGGCTGGGCTCGTTGGCGTTCTGGCCGATGTTGGTTCGGCGGATAGCGACCGTGATGATCTCGGCGCCGCTGGCATCGATGGCCAGTCGGGTCTGCTCGAAATCCCGGTATTTCCCGGTGCCCAGCAGCAGCCGCGACGAAAACCGGCGGGTTCCGATCAACAGCGGATCGCCGGCATCGGCAGGAGTATCAGGAGCGGGTACGGGTGCGGTCACGTCAGTGCGGCCTAAAAGGATCGTTGGTCATTCTAGTCGCTGATCAGCGAGTCGATGCCGTGCCCGGCATGGCCAGCTCGCCCTTGCGACTGAATGAGGCGCCACCGAAGAGCGGGCCTGACAAGCGTCCCTTGACCTCGTAATCAAGCGTCGCTGGCATGCCGCCTGACAGGCTCATGGCTTGTCTGACTAAGGCGGTGAATGGCACCGTGACCGGAATCTCCACGATGGTCTCGCCGAATCGGGGCACATCACCGCTGTAGTTGCTCACGCCGCTTGCCACCCGACTGCCGCGAACGTCGAGCTCGACATAAACGCCATCGAAACTGAGCGGCTGGTCATTGGGATTCTGCACTCGCAGTTTCACCAGGAAGCGGGCTTCCATGGCGTCGCTGCGCATCGGCTCCAGACCGACCACATCGACATTGATCGGCGTTTTCAGCCCCAGCCCGACGCAGGCCGACAGGAGCACGACCAGGCCGGCCAGGAACATCTTCGACAGATTCATGTTTGAGCACTCCGAAAAAATTGAGATGACGATTGCTGCAAACGCCCCTGCGTCGGCAGCACCGCTGGCTGCGATCTGCTGCCGACTGCCCGCTGTCGATCAGCCCCCGCCGACAGCCACGACGATTTCGAGCTTGTCGCCTTCGCTCAGACAGCTTGTGGCATGCAGCGACTTCGGCACGATGTCGCCGTTGCGCTCCACCGCGACCCGCTTGCCTGCCAGGCTCAACTGGGTAAGCAGATCGGCCACGCTGGTGCCTGCCAAGACTGCGAGCGGTTTGCCATTGACGATGACTTGCATGGCTGGATTCTAACCAGCGTTGCGCTTGAGCGGCTCCTGGGTCTGAGGGACGAAGCGGTTTGTCCCCGGCCGGCCGGGTACAATTTAAGAACGCTTTTGTCTGGAGCGCCATTCCGACGCGCCATTGCGACAGGTGCCAAGCCGATCAGTCGTTGCAGATACGGCGTACAAATACGGCCTACTAAGGAGACCTCAGTTTGAATCCCATTGTATCGGCAGCGCCCGACGGTCTCATGCCCGAAAAACCGGTCTCCCAGCGCATCAGGGAGCGTTTGCTGCAGGCCGGAAAGCGTTTTCACGCCAATGACAATATCGCCGACTTCATCCATGGCGATGCCGAGCGGGTCGCGCTCGAGGCCGAGGTGACCGAACGAATCGAGGCCGTGCTCAGCAGCCTTATCATCGATACCGACGGCGATCACAACAGTCGTGGCACCGCGAATCGAGTGGCTCGCATGTACCTCGGGGAGGTCTTCAAGGGTCGCTATCACCAGATGCCCCGGATCACCGAGTTTCCCAATGCCGAGCTCCTCAGTGAACTGATGATCATCGGGCCGATGACGGTGCGCAGCGCCTGCTCGCACCATATGGTGCCGATTCTCGGGCGCCTGTGGGTCGGCGTGATGCCCTCCGAAGGTTCCCAGCTGATCGGCCTGTCAAAGTACGCCCGCATTGCCGACTGGATCATGAGCCGCCCGCAGATCCAGGAAGAGGCGGTCATGCAGCTGGCCGATCTGCTCGAAGCCCGGCTCAAGCCCGCAGGGCTCGCGCTGGTGCTCGAGGCCGATCACTTCTGCATGCAGTGGCGCGGTGTCAAGGACGCCGAGCCACACATGACCAACAGCATCATGCGCGGCGATTTTCTCAAGAACCCCGAGCTGCGCCGGGAGTTTCTGCAACTGATCAAACTGGGTTGAATCGCTGGCGGCAGAGGTCTTTTGTTAGACTCTGCCGGCGGTCGCGGGTGTAGTTCAATGGTAGAACGGCGGCTTCCCAAGCCTCAGGCACGGGTTCGATTCCCGTCACCCGCTCCAGCATCAGTGTTCAGTCGAGGTCGAGCAGCCCTCGCACATGTGCTTCCACGCAACGCCCGAGCGCCGGCAGGTTGTAGCCGCCCTCGAGCATCGAGACGATGCGTCCTTCACACAGCTCATCGGACAGGTCGGCGAGCTGACGGGTGACCCAGGCGTAATCGGCATCGACCCAGCCGAGCTGGCTGATGTCGTCATCGCGGTGGGCATCAAAGCCTGCCGAAATGAACAGCATCTGGGGCTTGAAGTCACGCAGCGCCGGCAACCAGGCGTCGGCCACTGCGTCGCGCAGCGCCTGCCCGCCAGAGTAGGGCGCGAGCGGCACATTGAGGATGTTCGGGCCGAGTGCCTGCTCGCCGCTGTACGGATACAGCTGCGACTGAAAGGTCGAGACCATCAGAACGCGCTGGTCGCCGGCCAGGATGTGTTCACTGCCGTTGCCGTGATGAACATCGAAATCGATCAGGGCAACACGTTGCATGCCGAGCTCGTCGAGGGCATGGCGGATGCCGACTGCCACATTGTTGAAAAAGCAAAAGCCCATTGCGCTGCCGCGCTCGGCATGGTGACCGGGCGGGCGGACATTGCAAAAGGCACGCCTGAATCCGCCTCGTCCGACCAGTTCGCAGGCCAGCACCGCAGCGCCGGCCGCATGCATCGCGGCATCGATCGTCTGCGGATTCATCGCAGTGTCGGGGTCGAGCTGCCGATAGCCTGTCTCGGGGGACAGGGCGATCAGTTGCTCGACATAGGCGCGGTCATGGGCGCGAACGAGCTGCTCGATGGTGACCGACGGCGCCTCGAAGCTTTCCATGAGATCGAGCAAACCCCGCATCAGCAGTCGATCAGCGATGACCGACACGCGCTGCGGGCACTCGGGGTGGCCTGCACCCATCTCGTGGCGCATCGAACTGGGATGGGAGATGTAGGCTGTCTTCACCGATCGATCAGGGTCGCGCGAGTTTCCAGAGATTATTGAAGCCGTCGCCAGTGCGATCGCCCGGTTTGGCGTCCTTTGACCAGTAGTAGAGCGGCCGTCCTTTGTAGACCCATTGGCGGGTCGAGTCATCGCGAGTCAGGATCGTCCAGTCGCCGACCGGCTTGGCATCAGGAGTGGTCATGAGCGGCGGCCAGCTGGTCGCGCAAGGACCGAGGCAAGCGCTCTTGCCGGTGCCCGCGACATCACGCTCGAAGGTGTAGAGCGTCATGCCGCCGGGGCCGACCAGCACACCGTTGGACACCATGGCCGGCGGCCTGGTGCCCATGATGTCCGAGAGCGAAATGCAGGCGGTCAGAGCAAGAGCGAATGCCAGAAGAATCAGTTTTCGGACCATGGTGCTTCACCTTATTTGTACGACGCAGGTTGTTCGAAGGTCGGCGTCGCTTGGACGACGCGCCAGAGTTTAGCCTGCCGGCGGGTCCAGCCCCTGAGCACGATCATGGTCGGGGCTCGCGACGCACGGCAGATCCAAGTGGCTCAGCCTATGAGCCACTGCCATGGCATCATCATCGGATCCCCGGGGTTTGGCGACGCGTGAAATTCATCCACTGTTCCGATCTGCATATCGACAGTCCGCTCGACGGGCTCGAGCGCTACCCTGGTGCACCGCTTGCTGCGCTGCGCGGTGCAACCCGTCAGGCGCTGGTCAATCTGGTCGACCTGGCCGTCAGCCGACGTGTCGATTTTGTTGTCATTGCCGGTGACGTCTTCGACGGCGACTGGCGCGACATGAACACCGGCCTGTTCTTCAACTCCCAGATGCGGGTGCTTGAGCGCGCCGGCATCAGTGTCTATCTCAAACGGGGCAACCATGATGCCGCCAGCGAGGTGACCCGCGCGCTGACGCTTCCCGACAATGTCCATGTCTTTGCTGCCGACGGGCCACAGACCATCCGGCGCGATGACCTTCGCGTTGCACTGCATGGCCGAAGCTTTTCCGAGCGGGCCACGCCACACGACCTGGCCGCCACCTATCCCGACCCCGTCCCCGGCTATTTCAACATCGGCGTTCTGCACACCAGCCTGGCAGGCTATGCGGCACACGATCCCTACGCGCCCACCTCGCTCGACATCCTGCGCTCGCGTGGCTATGACTACTGGGCGCTCGGGCATGTCCACACACGTGAGGTCTTGCAGGCCGAATATCCGCGGATCATCTACTGCGGCAATCCGCAGGGCAGGCATGCGGGCGAAACCGGCGCCAAGGGCTGCGAACTGGTCAGCGTCGAGGGCGGCGATCTTCAATCCGAATCGGTTGCGCTCGATGTGGTGCGATGGGCTGTCATCGATCTTCCCATCGACGGCTTTCGCGAAATGGCTCAATGGCGCCGATCCGCGCAGACGCTGATGCGCGAGACCCATGATGCGGCAGCGGGGCGACTCTCGGCGTGGCGTCTGCAGATCGTCGGCAGCGGGCCTTTGCATGAGCCGCTCGCCGGCCGCGTCGATGATGTCGGTGCCGATTTGCGCCAACTGGCCGATGCCGCCTCGGGCGGCTTGGCCTGGGTCGAAAAAATCAGGGTGCGCAGTCGGGCGCCGACCAGATCATTGCTCGGGTCGCCGATCGGTATGTCGGACGACGATCCTCTGCTGGCTTGTCTGCGTCTGAGTCAGACACTTCAGGTCGAGACGCAGGGTCTCAAGAACTTTGCCCAGGATGCGCTCAATGATGTCCTGGTTCGATTGCCTTCGAGTCTTCGGATTGGCCCGCAATCGATCGGTTTCGACGACGCCGACACGCTTGCAGCGCTGATTCGGGAGGCCGAAGCCATGCTGCTCGATCGACTCGGCGACGACGCGCCATGAGGATCGCGTCGCTTCACCTCAAGGCCTATGGTCCGTTCAACGGCGCGATCATCGATCTCGACCGGCAGGCATCCGGATTGCAGCTCGTCTATGGCCCGAACGAGCGCGGCAAGAGCACGGCCATGCGGGCGATCAACGCCTTGCTGTTCGGGTTTCCAACACGAACCGACGATCATTTCGGGCGCGATTATTCCGCCCTGCGGGTGGGAGCGGTGCTGACCGATGACGCCGGCAGGCGTGCGGTGATGCGACGCAAGGGTGCGCGCCAGACGCTTTGCGAATTCGATCCGGCCACCGGTCGTGAGCATCCTGAGCGACTCGTCGATCAGGCAAGCATCGATGCCCTGCTTGGCGGCATTGATGCCCGGCGCTTCGACTGGATGCATTCGCTTGGCAGCGCGCAGTTGCGACTGGGTGGACGATCGCTGCTCGATTCCGGCAGTGAGCTTGGTGCCACGCTCTTCGAGGCCGCCAGCGGCATTTCCCGCCTGCGGGCAGTCTCGGCGGCCCTGCAATCCCAGGCCGACGCGCTCTTTGTGCCTCGAGGCAAGCTGCCCTCGCTCAATGCCGCATTGATCGAATTCGACGCAAGCCAGCAGGCGGCCCGTGATGCGGCCGTGCCACCACGGCAGTGGCAGACCCTGCGCGATTCGCTCGATCAGGCGCAAGCCGACCTTGTCCAGATCGAGACGCAATGGCGAACTCGGCGAGAGCGCCTCGGTCAGGTTCAGCGACTGCTCAGCCTCGGGCCACAGGTGGCCCGCAGCGCGGCCTTGGGTCGTGAACTGACTGAGCTGGCCGATGTGCCCGAGTTACCCGATGAGGCTCAGTCGCAACTTGCCCTGTGGATGCAGTCGCTTGAGCAGAGCGGCTTGACGCTGCTGGGCGAGCGAGATCGCCTGAGTCGTTGTCGCGAGGCGCTTGCGGCCTTGCCGGCCGCCACCGCCTTTCTCGATGCGGCACAGTCAGTGGCTCAGCTCGCCGGTCGACTTGAGGGTTTTCAGACGGCCTGCGCCTCCGCGCTCGGTTTGCAAAGCGATGCGAGTGCGGCGCATCGTGTGTTGCAGCGTGCGCTGGCTGCCATTGACGGCGCCTCCCTGATGCAGTCCCGCGACGCGTCGAGGCTGCCCACCTCCGACACGCCCACCGCGCAGGCCGCGGCGGTTCCCGGCATCGACACGCTGGTGCCGTCGCGCGCTGCCATGGCGCAAGCGCGGCACTCGCTAGGCGTGCGTCGCGACCTCGAGACCCGACGCACCGAACTGTCTGTGGCGAGCGAACGAGCCGAACACAGGGTGATCCAGGCGCGCAGAGCGCTTGAGGCTGCCCCCGATCCGGGTGACATCACCGCCTTTGTGTCTGCGCATGATGCGGCGACCGCTATCGGCGACATCGAGCAACAGGCAAGCCGGCTGGCGTCGCAGGTGGCCGCGCTCGACACGCAACTGGATCGTCAGGCCGAGGCGCTTGGTGGGCCGTCGGTCGAGGTTCTCGCCCGACTCGCGCTGCCTGGTGGGCTGCTCGACGAGGCGCAAATCCTTGCGAGCACCATCGCCCACGAACAGGCGCAATGGCAGACCCGCTATGCCGCCCACCGCGAGGCCCTGGTCCGTCTGCAGCGCGAGCATCGCGGTTTGTCTCAGCAGCAGGGAGTCATCATCCGCAGCGCACTCGAGGCCGCGCGCGGCGAACGTGACGCCCATCTTCAGATGCTCCAGACCGACTCGCCCGATGGCAGTCGGGCGCTTCGCGTCGCGCTGCTGGGTGCATCGATTGCCCAGACCGACCGACTTGCCGATGCCCGCTTTCATGATGCGGCGCGCCTGGCCGAAATCGATTCCCTGCAACAGCGCATTGCCCAAGCGCAGCAGGATGTTTCGGCCTGTGAGGTCGAAGGCGATCGGCTCGAACAGAAAGCCTTGCAGGCAGCGCAGGAATGGTCTGCGCGGCTCGCGGCTCGCGGCCTACCGGTCATGGCGCCGCAGGCCTGGTCCGGCTGGGCGGCTCATCACCAGCGCCTGCTCGAGGCCCTCGCCGCGCGAGAGGCACTGGCCACCGAGCACCGATCGCTGCTGCTGCAGCGCGACCATCATCTGCAACTGTTGCAATGGGCGTATGCCGGCATCAATCAGCGCGGGTCAGGGCTGCCGAGCCTGTCGGCATGCCTGAGGCATGCCCGCACCCTGATGGCCTCGTTGCAGCAGGCCTGCGCTGATCGAAGGCGGCTTGCCGATGCCTTCGAACACGCCCTGCGCGATGCGCAGGGCCACCGGGACGCGCTGGCAGCGCTCGATCGCGAGGCGGATTCGCTTCGTTCCTCATGGGAGAGCCTGGCCGGTGAGCTTCGGCTCGGGATCTCGGCGTCGAGCCACGAGCTGGCAGCTCGACTCGATGCCCTCGACGACCTTCGTGATGCATGGTTGGCTTTCGAGGCTGCTGATCGTCAATGGCAGCTTGCGGCGCAACAGATCGAGGCCTTTCGCGTCGATACCCGCGCTCTGGCGCGCCAGCTCGGCGAACCCGCGCCCTTGCCGGGCGCAGAGTCCTCATTCGTGGCTGCCTGTCGGGCATCGCTCGAGTCGAGCCAGCGGGCTCATGACAACAGGCTTCGGTTACAGACCGAGGCACAGTCCCTCGAACACTCGATCGCACTGACCGTGGCACAAAGCGAGCGCCTGCAGGCCAGCATTACCCGATTGCAGGCGCTCGCGGGGGTGTCCGATGATGCCTCGCTGCTGCGAGCTGTCTCCCGCAATGAGCGTCGCAGGGCGCTGCGTCGCGAGGCGGCCTCACTTGAAGATCTGATTCGCAGCACCGCGGGTCCTGCCTATTCGTCGCTGGTTGAGCAACTGGCCTGTGTCGATCCGGTCGCGCTCCAGACCGAGCAGGACATGCTTGAGCAGTTCATCACCCAGGACGAATCGGCGCGTGATGCGGCCATCGCTGCCCGCACGCAGGCGCGTTCGGCATTCGACGCGGTCAACGGCGATGCCCGAGCAGCGCTCGCTGCCGAGGCGAGCCGCGAGCAGCTAGCCGGTGTGGCTCGGCTTGCCACCGACTGGGCCCGATTGCGTCTGGCCCGTGAACTCCTCGAGCGCTCGGTCCAGTCTTACCAGACCCGTTCGCAGGGTCCGATGCTTGCTGCTGCATCGCGCTGGTTCAGTCGCATGACAGCCGGCCGTTGGGCAAAACTTTTGCCCGAGTGGTCCGATGACACCCAGATCCTAATTGCCGAGCGCGACGATGGCCTGCGCCTTCCTGTTGCCCGACTGAGCGAAGGGACGGCCGATGCGCTTTACCTTTCTTTGCGCCTGGCCGCGATCGAGGTGCGCCTCGATGCCGCGCCCCCCATTCCTTTGCTGCTCGATGATGTCCTCATGACTTTCGATGACGAGCGCGCAGCGCTCGCCCTTCAAGGTCTAGCTGAGCTCGCGCAGCGCAACCAGGTGGTCTATTTCACCCATCATCCGCATCTGCTCACGCTGGCGCGCACTGCGCTGCCCGGTGGCGCTTTCTCGATTCACGAGCTCGCGCATGGGCCGCCGCTTGCCTGACCTGCCGCTGCCCCGATATCGCCACCCTGAGTGACCACGCTGTCATGGACCGCACCGAACGCTTTTATCAGATCGACCAGTTGCTGCAGTCGGGGCATGCTGTCCCGATCGAGCGCTTTCTGTCTTCGCTCGGCGTCTCACGGGCAACCTTCAAACGCGACCTTGAATACATGCGCGATCGGCTCAATGCGCCAATCGAATGGGATCGATTCGACGGCGGCTACCGTTACACCGAGCCGGCCACAGGCCCGACCTTCGCCCTGCCGGGCCTGTGGTTCAACGCATCCGAGGTTCACGCCCTGCTCACCATGCAGCAGTTGCTGGCCGATCTGCAGCCTGGTCTGCTCGAAGCCCAGGTGCGCCCCCTGCAGGCGCGCTTGCGTGCCCTGCTGGGAAGCGCCGATCACAGCGCCGAGGAGGTCGAGCGACGATTCAGGCTGGTCAGTGCGGCGAGACGCACGCTGTCGGTCCGTCACTTCGAGACGGTCGCCTCAGCCACCCTGCGCCGCCGCCGACTGTCGATTGCGCACTTTTCGCGCCAGACCGGCACTACCACCGAACGAACCGTCTCGCCTCAGCAGCTGATCTTTTATCGCGAGAACTGGTATCTGCTGGCCTGGTGTCATCTTCGGCGCGATATCCGCAGCTTTGCCGTTGATGCGATCTCAGAGGCGGCCATTTGCGACGAGGCGGCCAAAGAGGTGAGTCGAGGCGCGCTGGCTGAAGTGATGGACAGCGGTTATGGCATTTTTTCCGGCCGTGACGTGACCTGGGCGACGCTGCGCTTTTCACCCGATCGCGCCAGATGGGTTGGCGCCGAGACATGGCATCCGCAGCAGATCGGCGCATTCGATCCCTCAGGCCGATGGGTGCTCAAGCTGCCCTACAACGATCCGCGTGAGCTGCTCATGGATATCTTGAAGCACGGTGCGGCGGTCGAGGTGCTGTCGCCCGAGTCTTTGCGCCAGCAGGTCATCAGCGAGCTTGATGCCGCACGCTTGTCTTATCTTGGCGATGACGCAGGCTGATCACGCAAGCTGATCACATGGCGCGACGACTTAGCGTGCGTCGCTTTCCTCGAATGCCATCGGATCGCTGATTCCCTGATCCAGGGTCATGGTGGCATCGCATGACAATTTCTTCGTGGCTCAGTCTGTGAGCCAGGGTTGCGTCAAGCTGATCGAATTGCCTTCATCGACGAGCCTGACATGAGCAGCATCATCTTTTCTACTTTCAATCGCAGACCGATTCGTACACCCGTTCGCAGACCCATTCGCACACCGGCTTCAGCCGCTTGCCGGCCGCTGTCGAACGCCTTCAACGCATTCCTCGATGCCCTGTTTTTCAGTCTTGAACCGGCAGTCGATAAGGCGCTCTCGCATCGCATCGGTGATCGCGGTGTCGCGCCGTGCAAGCACCCTTATGCGGCCTTCGACGCGCCGGCCTATCGGCGCCGTGGGCGACTCATCCCCGAGCTCGACCGCTCAAACCTCTGAGGTTCTCAATCCCGTTTCAATCCCGTCTCAATCCCGGCCGGTTTGAGCGTTGCAGCATTGCTCTCGACCCAGGGCGACAGATCGTCGAGCATCCTGGTGACGGCACGATTTGCAGCCTGCGCGCCGCCGACCGAGTCGCGGCTGGTGACCGCAACTGCCCCGACGAATACTCGCCGTGCGATCAGTTCGCGGGTTCGCCAGTCGAGCAGATCTGCAATCACCTCCAGCCGCATCACGCCTGGCGAGACCGAATCGTCATGGGTCAGCTCATTGAGTCTCAGGGTGAGGAGCAGGTCGGCCTTCACGCCCGAGGTCGATTGCGTCACCGCACTGAAGTAGCCGACCCGCGAAAGCCGTGTTTCGGCGAGCATGGCGAGGCTTTGTCCCGGCCGTTCGCTCCAGTTGGCAAACTGATAGTAGGACCGGCTGATGCCGTCCTTCGTGAAGACCACGCGCTCGCTGTCGAAAAGCGCCTGCGACGAGCTGCCCGCAATCAACAGAACGCGGCTGCTGCGCGGCGGCGCGGCGGCGGTCGGTGGCGCCGGCAATGCCAGGTCCTGAAGGATGAAATAGTCGACCTTCGGACTGGCATTGGTAATCGACAGCCCGCCGCAGCCTGCAACCAGGCCGCTCAGAAAGACAAGCATCAGTGCGTGCATGGCTTTGCTGATTGCCCCGCGCTTGTCGTAATAAAAAGAAAGGGCGACAGCACTCATCGTCGCGCCTCTTCGCCCGGTCCAAGCTGGCTGCTGCTGGGGCCGATCAGAATCGCCTTGGGATCCTGCAGGCGATCGAGCGTTCGGCTGACGATGGCCAGACTGCTGCGCAGGTCTGCGGTGGTGGCACGCAGTTCGTTCAGACCCACATCGACGGCGTCATCGGTGCGACTGGACAGGCCCGCCACGCTCTGATTGAGAACGGCCAGCGACTTGGCCACGTCGCGCTCAAGATTGACGGAGCTCTGCCTGAGTTGCCTGAGGGTTTCGCTGGCCTCACGAAGACTCTGATTGGCTTCATCGCTGACCGGTACGACCGCATTGGCCACTTTGTCGCTCGCGCCCGACAAGTCACGGCTGAGGTTCTGAAAGGAGGTCGAACTTGCCTGAAAGCTCGCGGCCATATCGTCGACCGTCGCGAGTCTGCGGTTCAGCCCGATACTCAGGTCGCGGATCGCGGTCAGCGCCTGAGCGAGCGATTTCTGGTTCTTGTCGCCCATCACCGAGTTCAGGTTCTCAAGTGCGATATCGGCCTGTGAGGCCAGTTTGCTGACCGAGTCGGCGATCTGGTCGAGGTTGGAGGTGCCTTCGGTGATCACCGGGTATCGCTCACCGGCTGCAACCGACAACAGCTCCGGGCCGGGTGTACCAGGCGTATCGAGGTTGATGCGGGCAAGGCCGGTCACGATGCTGCGGGCGACAACGGCAGTGGTGTTTTCACTCACCGGCGTTGCGCGGGCGACCCGAATGGTGACCTTCACCCTGTTGATGTTGTCGCGCGAAATGGTGAAGTCTTCGATTCGACCGACTTTCACACCGCGCATGTTGACATCGCCGCCAACTTGCAACCCCTCAAGCGACTGTCGCTCGAAATAGATCGTGTAGAAGCGAAAGTCTGACGCCCGTCCCGAGCTCGACAGCCATACGAAGCCCGCCACCGCCGCGACAACAATCGCCAGCAGGACCGAACCGATCATCGTGTACCGGGCTTCAGGCTCCATCGTGCGGGCTGTTTTCTGTTTTGGTCGGATGGGGGGCCGGCAGGCTGGCCCGGGAGGAGAAATAGGATTGTATCCATGGGTCATCGACTGCGGTGATCTCGGCGAGATTGCCGTCGGCAATCACTCGCCCCCGGCCCAGCACGACGATGCGCCTGGCGATTCCCACCAGCGAGTCGAGATCATGCGTCACCAGCAAAACCGTGATGCCAAGGTCGCGATTCAGAAACGTCAGCAAGGCATCGAAGGCGCGGGCTGTGATCGGATCGAGTCCGGAGGTCGGCTCATCCAGAAACAGCACTTCGGGTTCGAGGGCAATCGCGCGCGCAATCGCGGCGCGCTTGACCATGCCGCCCGACAGCTGGCTGGGCATCTTGCCTGCTGCATCGGGCGGCAGGCCGGCCAGTGTGAGTCGAAGTCGAACCAGTTCGTCGAGCAGGTCCTCGGGCAGCGAAAAATGCTCCCGAAGCGGCGTGGCGACGTTGGCCGCAACAGTGAGCGAAGAAAACAGCGCGCCTTCCTGGAACATCATGCCGAAACGGCGTCGAACTGCGGCGAGCATGTCGGGCGAGGCAGTCCAGACATCGGTCCCCAGCAGATTCACGCTGCCCGAGTCGGGGCGATGAAGACCGATGATCTCGCGCAGCAGCACCGACTTGCCGGTACCGCTGCCGCCGATCAGTGCGACCAGATCGCCGCGGCGAATCTGCAGGTCCAGTCCGTCGTGCACGACCTGCTTGCCGAAGCGGGTCACGATGCCGCGGACATCGATCACCAGTTCGGGCGCTGGCGTGGCCGCAGGACCGGTGACCGATGCGTCGGGACTCACCATCCGAGCTTCTGGAAAATGACCGCGAAGATCGCATCAAGAATGATCACCGAGACGATGCTCTGCACCACGGTCGAGGTGGTGTTGATGCCGATCGATCGGGTATCGCGCTCAACGCTGATGCCCATCCGGCAGCCGATGATCCCGATCAACAGTGCAAAGAAAGGGGCCTTGCACAGCCCGATCACCACATGCTTGGGATCCAGCGCGGTGTGCAGCCGGTCCAGGAAAGTATGGGGCGTGATGTCGAGCATCGTCTGTCCGATGACCATCGCGCCGAGCAGTCCCGCCACATCACCAATAAAGACCAGCAGCGGCAGGGTGACCATCAACGCAGCAATGCGGGGCAGCACCAGCACCTGATCGGCTGACAGCCCGAGCGTGCGGATCGCGTCGATCTCTTCGGTGAGCTTCATGGTGCCGAGTTGTGCAGTGAACGCTGCGCCTGACCGGCCGGCGACAATCACTGCCACGATGATCGGCGCGAATTCGCGTGTCATCCCCAGTGCGGTGCCATCAACGACGAAGACATTGGCGCCGTACTGCTCTGCCTGCAGACCCAGCAGATAGGCAAACACCACGCCGATCAGAAAGGTGACCAGCGCGACGACCGGGATGGCGGTGACGCCGGTCTGTCCGAGTTGCGCCATGAACTCGCGCGGGCGCAGCAGACCGGGCTGACGCAGTGCACGGGTGAGCTCAAAAACAACTCGACCCAGGAAGTCGACATGGCCGAGCAAAGTCATGCCCAGCTTGCTGGCGATCTGCCCGGTCCGGTTGGCCAGACCATAGGCCTTGCCGGCCTGGATCGGGCCCGCGCTCGGCAAGCGGGACCTCACCACCTCGACGATGCGGGTGTGACTGGGATCGAAGTTGGCCAGCGAAATCGTTCCCGGGTCGATGCCCGCGGTGCGCAGCCGCGACAGCAGGACCAGCGCGCCGGCGGTATCCATCGCACCGAGCCCCTTGCCGTCGATGGTCCGGACCTCGCCCAGCGTCTTGCCAAGCATGCTCATCGCAATCGCGATCTGGTCGGCCTGAGCGATCTGCCAGCGGCCCAGCAGTGTCAGCACGGTTGCGCCGTTGCCGGAATCGATCCGACAGAATTCGATCGGCGCATTCATGGCAACTGTGCGATGCGGGGAAACTCGAGACCGGCGGATCAGCGTCTTTTAACCAAGCAGTTTTTCGATGTCTGCGGCGACCGACTCGGGCGTCGTGGTCGGGGCATAGCGCTCGACGATCTGGCCGTCACGGCCGATCAGGAATTTCGAAAAATTCCATTTGATCGACTCGAGTCCGAGCAAGCCCGGCTTTTCGGCCTTCAGCCATTTGTAGAGCGGGTGCGCCGAGTCGCCATTGACGTCGATCTTGGCGAACATCGGGAAGGTCACACCGAAGCTGGTTTCGCAGAAGGTCGCGATTTCCTTGTTGGTGCCGGGTTCCTGCGCACCGAACTGGTTGCTCGGAAAGCCCAGCACCACGAATCCGCGGTCCTTGTATTGCTCATAGAGTTCCTGCAGGCCCTTGTACTGCGGGGTCAGGCCGCACTGGCTGGCGGTGTTCACAATCAGGGCGACTTTGCCTTTGTAGGCGGACAGCGGTGCGGGCGCACCGTCGAGGGTCAGGGCGTCGAAGTCCCATGCACTTTGGGCGTTGGTGGTCATTGGTGGCTCCTGGAGGTAAGGCGTGTTCGAGCGGGGGCTAGCCCTCGAATGGTAATCCACGCTGCTGCTTCGACCTATCGATCGGCTAGACTGGAGCGATCAGTTCCCTTCTGGAGAAGCGTTTCATGCGTCCCTTGCGCCTGCTTGCTGCAATGTTCAAGCACGAGACCAATACCTTTTCGCCAGTGCCCACGCCCATCGAGCGATTCTTCGGCTATCGCACCGCGATGCTGGTGGGCGATGCGGCCATTGCGGCGCATCGCGGCACCGGCAGCGCCCTGGCCGGTTTCATCGAGCATGCACAGGCCGTGGGTGCCGAGTTGCAGGTTGCGGTCGCGGGCGATGCCAACCCCAGCGGGCCGGTTGAAGATGACGCCTATGAGCAGATCGTGGCACCCATTCTCGCCGCGGTTCGCCAGGGCGGCTGGGACGGCATCCTGCTCGATCTGCATGGCGCGATGGTCACCCGCTCGCATGAAGACGGTGAGGGCGAACTGCTGCGGCGCATCCGCGCGATCGATGCGACGACGCCGATCGGCGTCGCCCTCGACATGCATGCCAACATCTATGACGACATCGTGCGGCACGCCACCGTGATTGCCGGCTATCACACCTATCCGCATATCGACGTCCATGCCGCAGGCCTGCGCGCAGCCACAGTGCTGGTGCGCGCAATCCGGGGAGAGGTCAAGCCGGTGATGCGCTGGGCCAATCGCCCGATGCTGCCCCATGTGATGCGTCAGGGCACCCATGCCGAGCCCAACCGCGCGTTGCAGGCGGCCTGCCTCGACAATGAGACCAGCGGCCGTGCGCTGGCCTGCTCGGTCTTTGTGGGCTTTCCGCATGCCGACATTCGAGAGGCCGGTTTGTCGGTGGTGGTCTGCACCGATGCGTCACCTGAAAAGGCCGAGTCGATGCGCGATGCGCTGCTTGAGCAGGCCTGGGCCGCGCGTGAGGCTTTCGTTTATCGCAGCGATCCGCTGGCCGATTCTGTGGCGCGTGCAAAGACGCTCGGGGTGGCTCGCGACAAGGCAATCGCCGATGCGCCTGCAGGCCCGCGGCCCGGCCCGATCGTGATGCTCGATCACTGCGATAACGTCGCCTCGGGCGGCACGATGGACACCACAGCGGTGCTGGCCGAGGTCCTTCGGCAAGGCCTGCAGGATGTGGTCTTTTATGCGATCCATGACCCTCAGAGCGTGCGTGAGGCCATCGCGGCCGGTGTGGGCGCCGAAGTGACCCTGTCGGTCGGCGGCAGGGCGGCGATGCCCTCGATCGGAGCGCCCGCCACGCCACTCACGATCACCGGGCGGGTGCGTCGCATCACCGATGGCAGCTATCGCCTGCGCGGCCCGATGGGTGCGGGCGGGCTGGCCAGCAACGGGCCGACTGTGGTGATCGAGACCGGCGGCGTTGAAGTGGTGCTGATGTCGCTCTATCAGGAGCCTTTCGATCTGGAGTGTTTCCATTCGGTAGGCATCGACCCGCTTCGCAAGCGTTTCGTGGTCATCAAGAGTCGGGTGCACTGGCGCGCCGGTCTGGGCAGTCTGGCGAGCGAAGTCGTCGAATGTGCGAGCCCGGGGGTCACGACGTCCGACTATTCGCTGCTGAAATTCGAGCGGGTCAGGCGGCCGGTCTTTCCGCTCGATCAGATCTGACATAGCCGACAAGGGAGGCCCGCATGCAGGCTGGCAGTCATGAGTTTCTGGCCCAGGATCGGGTCATCTGGGGCAAACCGGCCGCGCAGGCGGTGGTCGAAGACGCCGATCGCCGCGGTGCGAAGCGGGTATTCATCGTCACCTCGCGAACGCTCAACCGCACGACCGATGCGGTTGCAGGCATTGCGGCCGCGCTTGGCGCGCGCCATGTCGGCACCTTCGACGAGTGCGTCGAGCACACACCGCGCGCCAGCGTGATCGCCGCTGCAGACGCCGCCCGTGCGGTATCGCCTGACCTGGTGGTCACCGTGGGGGGAGGCACCGCGATCGACACCGTCAAGGTCATGCTGATCGCGCTCGCTCATGATGTGCGCACGGTCGAGGGGCTGGACGACTGGCGCCTGAAGGTCAATCCCGACGGATCGCGCCATGTCCCTGCGGTCAAGGCCCCGCCGTGCCGCCAGATCGTGGTGAGTACGACCCTGGGTGCTGCCGAGTTCTCGGACCTGGGTGGGTGCACCGATCCGGTCAGAAAGGTGAAGGATGCCTATTCGGCCAGGTTCATCGGTGCGGCCAGTGTGATGCTCGATCCGGCGATCACGCTGCATACCCCTTCGTGGTTGTGGCTGTCCACCGCAGTGCGCGGCATCGACCATGCGGTCGAAGGCCTGTGCTCGGTGACGCCTTCGCCGCTGATCGATGCCACCTCGCTGCAGGCGCTGCATCTCTTTGGCGCAGCGCTGCCAGTACTGAGCGCGCAGCCCGATGATCTCGATGCCAGGCTGCAGTGCCTGCAAGCCGCCTGGATGGCGGGCTTCGGGATCATGCGTGTGCCTTATGGCGCAAGTCACGGCATCGGCCACAGTCTGGGCGCAGTCACCGGCATCAGCCACGGCTACACCTCCTGCATCATGCTGCCGCATGTGATGCGCTTTAACCGGTCACACACCGGCGCTCAGCAGGCGCGCATCGCGCAGGCGATGGGGGCGGCCGACGGCGATGCCGCCGGTGCGGTCGCAGCGCTGATCGCCTCGCTTGGCATGCCGACCCGCCTGCGCGATCAGGGCGTTACCCGCGATCAGTTCGAGGCGATTGCACGCGGTGCGATGGAAAACATGTGGGTGCGCAGCAATCCGCGGCCGATCACCTCACCGCAGGATGTCATCGGTCTGCTCGAGGCGGCGTTCTGAGCGGGCAGCGTCCGAAAGAAGGTCGCGTGCTCTTTTGGATGTGCGCGATCATTTTCTTCAATCAGTTCGGGTTTGGTGCGGTGGTGCCGGTGCTGCCGCTTTACGCCAAGTCTTTCGATGTCTCGATTTCGGCGATCGGGGCCACGATCGCGGTGTTCGGTGCCGCGCGTTTTCTGTCGGCAGTGCCGGCCGGGCAGATGGCCGATCGGGTCGGGCGGCGCCCGGCGCTGGCCTTGGGCGGTGTGGTGGGTGTGCTCGGCAATTTCTGGTCGGGCTACAGCGGCACCTTCACCGAGTTCATGCTGGCTCGCTTCATCGCCGGTCTGGGCGGCGGCATCGTGCTGACCGTCGGGGTGGTCGTGTTGGCCGATATCAGCACGCCCGAGCGGCGCGGTCGCATGATGGCGATCTATCAGGGGTGCTTCCTGTTTGCGGTCGGCGTAGGGCCCTATCCGGGCGGTCTGCTGGCCGAACACTATGGTCTGGCGATGCCCTTTCTGGCCAATGCCGCGGCGGCCGCGCTGGTCGGCGTGATTGCCTGGTTTGCGGTGCCTGAGACGCGTGATTTCGCCGCGCATCGCGACGGTACGGCACTGCGACCGATTGCCTTGCCCCTGAAGGAGCAGATGTCGGTGATGTTCGGCAAGACCGGCTTCATGCTGGTCTGCCTGATGGGATTCACCCATGCCACGGTGCGCACCGGCGGCCTTTTCAATGTTGTGCCGCTGGTGGCCTCGGGCGGCATGGGGCTGAGCGCCGGGCAGATCGGCAGCGGTTTTGCACTCGGCAGCCTCTTCGGTCTTGCGGCGACCTATCCGGCCGGCATGGTGGCCGACCGCTTCGGGCGCAAGCCGCTGATCGTCTATGCCGGTGTTCTCACAGGCGTGTCTTTCTTCGGCTTCTGGTATGCCACCGCCTATCCGAGTTTCCTGGTGGCCTGCGTGGTCTGGGGGATCGCCTCGGCAGTCACCGGGGCGGCGCCTTCTGCCTATGCCGCCGACAATGCGCCACCCGGGATGAACGCCACCGCCATGAGCATCTATCGGGCGCTGTCGGATGCCGGCTATGTGGTGGGCCCGATCGGCCTTGGCTTGCTGTGCGACCTGCAGGGTGCCGACGCCGCGCTGATTTTCTGCGCGGTGGCGATCTCAGTGAATGCGCTGGCTTTCGGGCGCTACGCGCCAGAGAGTTACAGACGCCGCTGAGGACGCAGCTGAGGACGCCACTGAGAACGAAGCTGAGCCCTCAGTTCACCGCCCGGGTGGTCGCGCCCCAGTAGTTTGCCCGCAGCGCTTTCTTGTCGGGTTTGCCCAGACCGGTCACCGGAAGGCTGTCGGCGAAATCGACCGACTTCGGCGCATGCACCGCGCCTTTGGCATCGCGGACCATTGCGATCAGTGCTTCGGCCGCGACGCTGGCACCTGCCTTGAGCACGACGACCGCCTTGACCGCCTCGCCCCATTTGTCGTCGGGCACGCCGATGACGGCGGCGGCCGCAACCGCCGGATGCCGCGTGAGCACATCCTCGATTTCGCGCGGAAAGACGTTGAATCCGCCGGTGATGATCATGTCCTTGCTGCGATCGACGATATAGAAAAACCCGTCGGCATCGCGACGCGCGAGGTCGCCGGTATAGAGCCAGCCGTGGCGAAGCGCTTTGGCCGTCTCCTGCGGCTTGTTCCAGTAGCCGGCCATCACCAGCGGGCCGCGACAGCAGATTTCACCAACCTCGCCATCGGCCACCTCATTGCCGTCGTCATCGAGCAGTTTCACCTGCAGGTTGCCGATCGGCGCGCCGCAGGAGGCCAGTCGTTGCGGATGGTGTTCGGGGTCGTGGTCGATGCGACGCAGCACCGTCACGCAATTGGGTGCCTCTGATTGGCCATAGAGCTGCATGAAGACCGGCCCGAAGCGCTTGATGCCCTCGACAAGGCGCGATGGCGACATCGGCGAGGCGCCATAGATGATGGTTTGCAGGCTCGAGAGGTCGGCGCTTGCGATCGCCGGATGATCGAGCAGCACATAGATCATGGTCGGCACCAGGAATGTGGTCGTGATGCGGTGCTCCTCGACGATATCGAAAAAGCGCTGCGCATCGAAGGATTTGCTCATGACGAACAGGCCCGATCGCATCATCACCGCCACGATCATTGCGCCGGCGGCATGCGTAATCGGTGTCATCGCCAGGAAGCGCACATCTTTCGGCCAGTCCCATTCAGCGAGCTCGGTCATCACCATCGTGACCTGCACGCGATGGGTGTGCATCACGCCCTTGGGGCGGCCGGTCGTGCCGCCGGTGTAGATCAGGACGCACAGATCGTCAGCTTGCGCATGGGAGACCAGCGCTTGCGGTGTGAAGGCCTGGCTTGTGGCGAGGATGTCCTCGTCGTCGGTCCCGGGGCCCAGACCAAAAACCTGCTGCAGGCCGGGCACGCGTGCTTTCAGGGCAGCGCCGCGCGCGGCAAAGGCGATCGGATCGACAAAGAGGGTCTGGACGCCCGAATCCTCGAGCAGATAGGCATGGTCGTCCTCGGAGGCGAGCGGATGCATCCAGGTCACGCGCATGCCCATCAGGAACGCAGCGGCGGTGACCATGAAGGCCTCCGGGCGGTTCGACGAGACCGCAGCCACCGCATCGCCCGCTTTGAGCCCGCGGGCTTTGAGCGCCTGGATGAAGCGGCTCAGCCGGTGGCCAAACTCGCGATAGCTGATCTGCTCATCGTCGAGCACGAAGACCGTACGATCGCCGCCGCGCTGAATCGCGCGGATGAGCAGATCGCCCATCGTGCAGCCTTCATTCAGTTCGGGTGTCACGCTCATGCCGGCTCCGAGATCTCGATCAGGTTGAGGTCGGGGTCACGCAGATAGACCGAGCGGATCATGCCGGTGGCACCGGTGCGCATCACCGGGCCTTCGATGATCGGCCAGGCATGCGCGGCCAGATTGGCAATCACCTGCGCCAGCGGCACCGAGGCGATGAAGCACAAGTCGAGCGCACCCGGCACCGGCAGATGCGCTCTTGGCGAGAACTCTCGGCCTCGGATATGCAGATTGATCTTCTGGTTGCCGAAATGAAAAGCCTGGCGAACGATGCCGTCGGCGGCCTCGAAGCGATCGTGTCGCATGCCCATCACATTGGTGTAGAAATGGATGCAGGCGGCTTCGTCGATGGTGGTCAGCACCAGATGGTCGAGATGGTCGATCATGATTTGTCGGGGGCGCTTGGCCCGGGTGGCAGGGAGGGTGTGGCGATCACGCCGCGTCGGGCGAGTTCGTCGATCTGGTCTTCGCTCAGGCCGACCTCGCGCAGGATCGGGCGGGTGTCCTGGCCGATGGCGGGTGCGTTGCGCCGGTGGCTGCCGGGCGTGTCCGACAGCTTGGGGATGAAGCCGGGTACCTCAAGCGGGCTGCCGTCGTCCATGACGATCTGTTCGATCGCGCCGCGGGCGCGATAGTGCGGATCGGCGGCGATATCGGCCACGCTGTAGACCCGTCCGGCCGGCACCGAGGCGGCGTCCAGCACCGCCAGCACCTCATCGACGCTTCGGCTTCGGGTGAACTGCGCAATCGCGGCATCGAGTTCGGCCACGCGCGCGACGCGTCCGGCGTTGTCGGCCAGGCCTGGGTCGCCCGCCAGGTCGGGTCGGCCGATCGCGATCATCAGCCGTCGAAAGATGCTGTCGCCGTTGCCGGCCACCAGCACGAAGGCCGGGGTGTTGCCGTCGCCCAGGCAGGGGTAGGCATTGGTGGGCGCGATGCCCGGCATGGCGCTGCCGGCCGGCCCGCGCACCGCGCCGAAAGCACTGTATTCGGGCAGCAGGCTTTCCATGCAGTTGAAGACCGCCTCGAAGAGCGCGACGTCGATCACCTGGCCCTGACCGGTGCGCTGCCGGTTCGCCAGCGCAATCAGGATGCCGATGACCCCGTGCAGCGCGGCCAGGGTATCGCCGATGCTCACACCAACCCGCACCGGCACCTGGCCGGGTTCGCCGGTGAGATGGCGCAGCCCGCCCATGGCTTCGGCCACCACGCCGAATCCCGGCTTGTCGCGATAGGGTCCGGTCTGGCCGTAGCCGCTGATGCGCAGCATGATCAGCCGCGGATTGAGGGCACGCAGGATGTCAGGCCCCAGCCCCCAGGACTCCATTGCCCCGGGCCGGAAGTTTTCGATCAGCACATCGGCATCACTTGCCAGTTGCCTGACGATGTCTTGCGCCTCGGGCATGCGCAGGTCGAGGGCGAGGCTGCGCTTGTTGCGAGACTGCACCTGCCACCAGACCGAGGTGCCGTCCTTGAGCATGCGCCAGACCCGCAGCGGATCGCCGGCGCCCGGCGGCTCGATCTTGATCACGTCGGCGCCGAAGTCGGCGAGCGTCTTGGCGGCAAACGGCCCGGCAATCAGCTGCCCGAGTTCAATGACCTTCAGGCCTGACAAGGCCGATGCAGGAATCGCCGGTGCAATTGCGGCAGGTCCGCCTTGTGCAGACCCGGGTACGGGTGGGGTGTCGGGCTTCATCATTCGACAGTGTCGCCCGGACGCCATGATCTCGTCCATCGGGCGACATCAGGTAGCGCTACACTCTTCGGTTGCCTGTTCGCATCGCACCCCCCGATCTGATGCTGCTCGACCTTTTTCGCAACCGCTTTGCCCGCACGCCGCTTGGCCTCGATCGCGAGACTGCGCTCAAGGGTGAGAAGGTGTTTGCGGCTGGCCGGGTGCTGTCGGTGCGCGAGTCGGCGCCCGGTCGGCTCGAAGGCGAGGTCGAGGGCAGTGCCAGGGAGACTTACAAGACGACCGTGCGGCTGGCGCCCAATGGCGCGGTCATCCGGGTGTCCAATGAATGCAGCTGCCCGGTCGCCTTCGATTGCAAGCATGGTGCAGCGCTGCTGATGGCCTGGCTGCGCGATCTGCAGGACGGTGTCGGCGGCGATCGCGAGGGCGCGCAGCCCAGCCGGGAGCCTGCGCCTCAGATCGCGGCCCTCGAGCGTCATCAGGTGCTGCAATGGGTGCGCGAGTTGCGCCTGCTGCGCTGGCAGCCGGGGGCGCAGGTCGCCCGAAGTGCGCTGTGCTATGTCCTGCGCAGCGACGCGCGCCGGCCCTCCCTGCATGTCTTCAAGGTCCGGCAGGATCCCGATGGCAGTCTGCACGACCCCCAACCCTATCGGTCGATGGTCGGCCATGTCCAGTCGCCGCCTGCATACTGGGACGACATCGACCTGCGGGTTGCGGCGCTGACCGCGCGTGCCACGCCGGTGATCGGCGGCTTTTTGCTCGACATGACGCATGCCCGCGATGTGCTGCTGCTGCTGGCCGGATCATCGCGCCTCTATCTCGACCGACCGCCCACGCCCGGCGACAGCCTGCAACTGGCGCCCGCAGCGTTACGCCCGGCATCGATGGCCTGGCAGTCATTGCCGCAGGACGGGTTGGCGCCGGGCGGTGGGCGAGTCGGCGCATCGTCGATTGAGACCTCGGCTGAGCCGTCGATGCGTCTCGCCCTGCAGGTCGAGCCCCGCGGCGAAGCGGTCTATACCGCCGAGCCCTGCTGGATCGATCGCGAGGCATTGCTGATCGGCCCGATCGAGGCGCCGCCCGCGCCGCCGCTGATGGCCTGGCTGCGCGCCGCGCCGCTCGTGCCGCCCGAGGCAGCCGACGATGTGGCACTCACATTGCATGCTCAGCGGCGCGCGCGACCCGAGATTCAGGCGGCGATTCCGGAGCTGAGCGGCCATGCCGTGCGCGAACGTATCGGATCGCCCCGTCCGGTACTGGGTCTGTTTTCCGTGTCGGCGGCCAGTGCGAGGCGTGGTGCTCAGTTTGGTATTCCGGTCGGTGCTCAGAACCTCGCCGCTGGCGCCTCGCCAGGCAAGGCTGCCCCGTCGGCGGGCCTGATGGCGGTATCCATTGCGGTCGAATACGAGGGGCGGCGCATTGAGCCGCTGCGCTCGACCAGCCTTGGCATCCGCGACGATATCGGCCCGCTGCTGCTCATTTGCGACCCGCCCGCTGAGCGGGCGCTGCGCGAGTCGCTCGGTGACAGCCTCAGACGGCTGGCGGCCGATGAGGATGGACTGCGCTTTGCCACCGAGCCGGCGACCGATGCCGTCCGCGCGAAATCCAAGGGCGGCAGCGGCTGGCTCACGATAGCCACCTTGCCGTGCACCAGCGTGGCTGCAGCACGGATCAAATTTGAACTCGCCCCCCGGCTCGAGCGCGAGGGCTGGTTGCTGGTGGATGAGTCGGTCGTGCCGCTCACTCTGGTCGAGGCCGATGCGGTATCGCTCGAACTGACGCCGGTTCCGGCCGAGGCGGGCGATCGGCGTACCGGGTCAGCGACTGCCACGGCTGCGCGATCGGGTCAGTCGCCTGTGATTGCCGGGGCCAACAATGCGGCGCCCGCAACGGCCGAGACCGCCCATGCCGATGACGCCGATCATGCCGATGACGACGATCAGCCGGCGTCGAGCCCCGCGCCGGTCAACGGCTGGTTCGAGCTGCAATCGGGCATCCAGGTGGCAGGCAGTCGCATCGACCTGGCTCCGGTGCTCGCGCAGGTCATTGCTCACGGTGGCTATGAGGCTTGGTCGCGCTCGCGCTGTCCGGATGGCGTGCTGTGGCTGCGGGTCGGCGAGCGTGAAGTGCTGCGAATCGATGCTGCCCGCATCGAGCCGCTGGTTCGCGTGGTCACCGACTGGGCCGAATTCGGGCCGCAGAGCAGCGGCCACGATGGCGATCTGGCCGGCTTCAGGGCCTCGATGCGACTCGATGCCGCCGCGGCCGCCGCCCTTGCCGCCTTGTCGCCTGGGGTGGCGCTGCCCGAATCGCTGTCGTCGCTGCGCGCATTGTCCGAGTCCTTCGAGGGCCTGCCTGCGGTCGAGCCGCCGCCCTCTTTCAAGGCGACCTTGCGGCCGTATCAGCAGCAGGGCCTGGCCTGGCTGCAGTTCATCGCGGCCAGTGGTACCGGCGGCGTTCTGGCCGACGACATGGGGCTTGGCAAGACGGTGCAGGTACTGGCGCATCTCGAGTGCGAGCGGGCCGCAGGCCGGTTGACCCGGCCGTCGCTGGTGGTGGCGCCCACCTCGCTGATTTTCAACTGGCAGGATGAAGCGCGTCGACATGCCCCCGAGTTGCGCGTGCTCGCGCTCACCGGCGGCGACCGGTCACAGCGATTCGAGCAGATCGCTGACCATGATCTGGTCCTCACCAGCTATGCGCTGTTGCCGCGCGATCGCGATGTGCTCGAGGCGCAGCGCTGGCATGTGGTCATTGCCGATGAAGCGCATCTGGTCAAAAATCCGCGCACCCGTGCGGCGGGTGCGATCAGGGCGCTGCGGGCATCGCACCGGATCGCACTGACCGGCACGCCGCTCGAGAACCATCTGGGTGAACTGTGGTCGGTGATGCAGTTCGTGGTGCCGGGTTTGCTTGGTCGCGAGGAGGCCTTCCGGCTGCGTTTTCGCGGCCCGATCGAGCGTCGTGGCGACGGGCCTGAGGCCGCCGACCGCCTGCACTCGCTCGCCCAGCGCATCCGGCCGTTTCTATTGCGCCGGACCAAGGCGGCCGTTCTCACCGAGTTGCCGGCGCGCACCGACATCATCCATCGCGTCGAACTCGGTCGCGAGCAACGCGACCTTTATGAATCGGTGCGTGTGGCGATGGACGAGCGAGTCCGCATGGCGCTGGCCGGTGCCGGTCTGGAGCGCAGCCGGGTGGTGGTGCTCGATGCGCTGCTCAAATTGCGCCAGGCCTGCTGCGACCCCTCTTTGCTCGCGCTGCCGGCGGCGCGCAAGGTGAGCGGCTCGGCCAAGCGCGACGAACTGCTCACGCTGTTGCGCACGCTGGTCGATGAAGGCCGCAAGGTGCTGGTTTTTTCGCAGTTCACCTCCATGCTCGATCGCATCGAAGTGGCGCTCGATGCTGATCCGGCGCTGGCCAAGGTCGACCGCACGCGCCTCGATGGCGATACCGATGATCGCCGTGGCGCGGTCGAGGCCTTTCAGGCGGGCGATGCGCGCATCTTTCTGCTCTCGCTCAAAGCGGGTGGGGTCGGCCTGAACCTGACTGCGGCCGACACCGTCATCCACTACGATCCGTGGTGGAATCCGGCGGTCGAGGCGCAGGCCACCGACCGCGCCCACCGCATCGGGCAGGTGCGGCCGGTGTTTGTCTACAAGCTGATCGCCGCCGGCACGATCGAGGAGCGCATCCTCGTCTTGCAGTCCCGTAAAGCGGAACTGGCACAATCAGTGCTGTCGGGCGCGTTGGGTGCCGAAGGACTGAGTCAGGAAGACCTGCTCGGGCTCTTCGAGCCGGCGATTTAGGGCCTGATTGAGCCGCTCAGTGAGCCTGCTGGCGTACCGGGCAGACGGTCGATATGCAAAAAGGGTCGCCCCTGATGCACGGCGACTGCGAAAAATATTTTTTTTGATCATGTCAGGCAAGTCCGATACCCTATTGGCCGGTTCGGATCATGCAACCTCAGGACTATCCATCATGTTCTCGATGACGAAGCTTTTGAAACGATCCACATTGGTGCCGGTGACGGCCATTGCTGCCGCATTGATGCTGGCGGCTTGCGGCAGTGGTGGTGGGTCGTCGAGTTCGACGAATTCCGACTCGCCGACTATGAACACGGCGACGCCCGATGGCTATTGGCTCGGCGCAATTGGCGACGCTACTTCAGCGAACGTTCTCGGCGGCCTGATCCTCAAAGACCAGCGGTTTTGGCTAATCTCTTCGACGAACCGAGTCACCGATTCCGGGGCATCGACGATCAAAGGCATGTTCACAGGAACGATGGGTTCGAGTTACAACTCTCAAACGAAAAAGTACGAGTTCAGTACCGCCAGCTCGACGTATTTTCAGAATCCGCGCGATCCGGACCTCCAGCAGGGTGCTACCCCAGGCAAGGCCGACCTTCCTTTGAAAGGCGGGTTTGTGGCGGCTAGCTCGATGGACGGCAGCGCCTACAGCGGGACATCAGAAATCGCCCGCATCTCCCTGCCGAAATATGACGCGACCCTCTACACCACTGTTCCCTCACTCACCACGATTCAGGGTAACTGGACAGCGAATAGAAGCGATACACCCGCAGTGTTTTTCAGCATCAATAGTGGCTCTTTCACCAACGCGCAAGTGCTCCCCAACTGCTTTGCCGACGGAGCCTTCACGGTTGTCAGCGGGGCCAACGCGTACAACGTCACTATGACGTTTCCGGCTGGCTGCGCCGTCATCAATCAGGCTCCGGGTGCGGCTTACTCCGGGATTGCATTGCCCGAAAGCGTCTCGGCCTCACGCCTGACGCTGGCACTCGTGCGAACCGATCAGAGTCAGGCTTTGTTCCTTCTTCTCGATCGATGAGCCGATCGGTGGATCCAACCGTTTTTCTTTGAGTCCACTCCTTAAACCGCCCCGTTCTCCCGCCTCACCGCAAACTCCGGATGAAGCTTGGCGACCACCTCGCCATCCGACGCCCAGGCGATGCAACCGTCGATCACGCGCGGCTTCTCAGTCCGCGTGAGCGGCGCGACCTCAGGCTCCTCGCCGGCCACCGGCCAGCCGCCGATGGTCTGAAAGGCGACGGTGGCCATCGGAAACAGCAGCTCGCGCACATGCGTGCAGCCGCGAACATTGCCCACACATTCCTGGACCGCGCGCCGCCAGCCGCTGCCCACCGTCACACCGATCAGGCCCTGGAAGTTGGGTTTGGCGCTCTGACAGGCAGGGTAGGGCGTGGCCGGCATCGAGACTTCGATGCCCTTGACGACCATGTCTGCGCCAACCGTGAGGCGCACCCACATCTCGTGCACATGGCTGCCCGGCTCGCGCACACCGCGAAAGGGTTCGGTGTATTGGTAAGCCTTGATGTCGATGATGCTGGCTTCGATATCGAAGTGCCCATCGGCGCGCTTGAAGCCGTGGCACACGATGGTGCGGGTATGGAGCGGCGAGCGCTCGACAGGGGTTGAAAGGCTCATGGCGACAATCCGTGAATCGTTGATAGGACAAGCGCCTATTGTCGCCGAACCGTGCCGCTCGCCGGGTGATGCTGGCCCGCGCTCAGCTCAGTGATTCAATCGGCTGACTTGACCACACCGCCCGACGCAAGCGCCTCGATGCGCGCCGCATCGTAGCCAAGCACACTGCCCAGCACCTCGCGGGTATGCTCGCCGATCCGCCAGGGCGCGGTGGCCTGCGGCACGACCGCTTCGCCGTCGAGTTGAAAGGGCGCCGCGGTGACCCGCACACCCTGCGGGCGCTGCGGATGCGAGAGCACCGGGAAGGCCTTACGGTGCGCCAGATGCGGGTGCGCCACGATCTCTTCGGCCAGCATCATCGGCACCGCCGGCACGCGCGAGGCGCCCAGGGTGTCGAGGGCCTGGTCGGCGCTTGTCATGGTGCCCAGCCAATCGGCAATCAGGGTGACCAGTTCACCCCAGTTGGCACGACGTGCGGCGGTGGTTGCAAAGCGCTGATCATTGATCAGGTCGGGGCGCTTCATGGCTTCGACCATCCGTGCCCACATATTGGCTGCGCCACCGACCTGCATTGCGACATGGCGGCCCCCGATCTCCTGCACCACCATGCCGACACGGGGTTTGCGCTCGATCGGCGTGTCGTTGAGCAGCGCCGGGAAATTGACGTCGTCGGCGCAGATCAGGCACTCGAGCATCGAGACATCGAGATAGGCGCCCTGGCCGCGACGGATCTGACGGATCAGCGCCGCACAGATCGCCCCGAAGGCATGGGCGCCTGCCAGCACATCGGCCGCCTGCAGGTTGGAGGCCTTGGGCGCAAGAAAACCGCTGCGATCAAGGTCCATCATGCCGGAGAAGGCATTGATCAGATGCGCATAGGCTTGCAGACCGCGCAGCGGGCCGGTCTGACCGAAGCCCGAGATCGAGCAATAGACCAGGTCGGGTTTGATGGCGCGCAGGCTGGGCTCATCGAATCGGTATTTGGCCATCACACCCGGCGAGAAGTTTTCGACCACCACATCGGCCTTGCGCACCAGGTCGAGCACCACTTCGCGGGCCTGCGGATTGGTGAAGTCGATGGCGATGCTTCGCTTGCCGGCATTGATCCGTGCGAAGTAGGCGCTCTGATCGTTGGCGGTCGGGCTCATCTGCGGCGCGATATAGCGCACTTCATCGCCTTCGCCCGGGCGTTCGATCTTGATCACGTCGGCGCCCAGGTCGGCCAGAAGCCGCGTGCAATAGGGGCCCGAGAGCACGCGTGTGAAGTCGCATACGACGATGCCTTCGAGCAGTCGCTCAGGCGAAGCGGTGGCGTCAGAAGCTTGGGTCATGGTGGGGGTCATTCGGAACGCTCAGAAGGACGAGCCGGGGGTCTGAAGGAAGGCGATTTCTTCGGGCCTGCTCAGACGCCCGAGGATCGCATTACGGTGAGGATAACGACCGAAACGATCGATGATCGCCTTGTGCCGCAACTCGAAGTTCAGTTTGTCTTCGACGCCGAGCGAGGCAAAGAGCGCCTGGGCAATTTCATGAATCACCGCCGACTCGCTGTGCATGTAGGGCATGTAGAGGAAGGCGCGCTGTTCGATCTCGAGTTCGCGGTCGGCACCGATGGCAAGCGCGGTCTGAGCAAGCGCCAGGGCGAGGCCGTCGCTCGCAAAGGCGCCGGCCCGGTCACGAAACAGGTTTCGCGAGAACTGATCAAGCACGATGACTTCGGCCAGTCTGCCGGTGGCCGTGCTGCGCCATTCGAAGAGCTCGCACCGCGACGCGGCTGTGTGCAATGCGCCAAAGCGCGTCGTGATGAGCTGATCGAACTCGTCTGAGCGCGCCCACCACTGCTTGGGCGTGATCTCATCGAACCAGAAGTCGATTACAGTGTCGGGGGAAAAGGCTGGCTTTGTCATGATGACCATCGGTGAAGTCGGTCCGCACAGTCGTCCATGGGCCGCTGTCCACTCAAAGTCTAACCGCTCATCCTGGATTTCTTTTTTGCCATGACTCGATCGGTCAGCCTCGCAATCGGTGCTGTGCCAGGCGGCGCGCGTCGACTGCGCATCATCGGCGCCCTGCTGGCGCTGGCCTGCGCATCGTCGACATTGCGCGCTCAGGCCTTGCAGACCGCCGGTGAGCCGTCGTCCAGCCTCGATCCGGTCGTGGTCCATGGCAACTACGACACGCGGATCGGTACGACCGACGCCGCCAGCGCCGGCACGGTCAACGCCACCATGATCCGGAACAACCCCCTGCTGCGTCCTGCCGAGGTGCTCGAATTCGTTCCGGGTCTGGTCGTGACCCAGCACAGTGGCGGTGGCAAAGCCAATCAGTATTTCCTGCGGGGGTTCAACCTTGATCACGGCACCGACTTTGCGACCTTCGTCGACGGGATGCCGATCAATATGCCCTCCCATGCTCACGGTCAGGGCTACACAGACCTGAACTGGCTGATTCCCGAGCTCATCGATCGTATCGACTATCGCAAGGGGCCCTATTACGCCGAGGAAGGCGACTTTTCATCGGTCGGGTCGGCACGCTTTCGTCTCATCGATGCGCTGCCGCAGGCCATCGCGACGGTGACCGTCGGGCAAAATGCATACCAGCGGCTGCTGCTGGCCCGATCTGCCGATCTCGGCAGCGGAAAACTGCTCTATGCCTTCGAAGCCAATCGCAACAACGGACCCTGGGAGACGCCCGAGGATCTGCGGCGCTTCAGCGGCGTTCTGCGCTACAGCGATGGCGATCCTGACAATCGCCAGTCGCTCACCCTGATGGCCTACTCGGCGCGCTGGAATGCGACCGATCAGATTCCGCAAAGGGCCATCGACAGCGGCCTTGTGTCCCGATATGGCGCCATCGACAACACGGATGGCGGTCGCACCGAACGCTACAGCCTGTCGTATGCGCTAAGGCGCAAGGATGCCGATGGGCTGACGCAGGCCAATGTCTTTGCGGTGCAGTCGCGATTCGATCTGGCCTCCAACTTTACCTATTTCCTGCAGGACCCGGTCAATGGCGATCAGTTCCAGCAATCGGAGCGACGCAGTACCGTTGGCGCCAATCTGAGCCGCGCGGTTCCGCTCTATCTGGCAGGCATCGACAGCCTGATGACGATCGGCGTGCAGACTCGCACTGACTGGCTCAGACCAGTCGGCCTCTATACCTCGGTTGCAGGCGCGCGACAGGCGACCCTCCAGGAAAGCGATCTTCGCCAGACCAGTGTGTCGCTCTATGCAGAGAACCTTGTCCAGTGGACTGACTGGTTCAGCAGTGTGGCGGGTCTGCGCACCGACCACTTCGACTTCAATGTGAACAGTTCGATTCCTGGCAACAGCGGCAAGGCCCAGGCGAACTTGACCAGCCCCAAGCTGTCGCTGGTGTTCGGGCCCTGGGCGAAGACCGAATACTTTGTGAACTATGGATGGGGTTTTCATACCAATGATGCACGCGGCGCCGTCGCAAGCATTGCACCTCGGGAAGGCACGCCGATCGATTCGGTCCCGGTGGCAGCTCGTACCAAGGGCTCGGAGCTGGGGGTACGAACCGAGATCGTGCCAGGTCTGCAGTCCTCGCTCGCGTTGTGGCAACTGAGCGTCGAATCGGAACTGGTTTTTCAGGGCGATGCCGGCGACACCGCGCCGAGCCGGACCAGTCGGCGTCAGGGTGTCGAATGGAGCAATCACTATGCTGCTCGACGCTGGTTGCTGATCGATGCCGATCTGGCGATCTCTCAAGCCCGATACACCCAATACGATCCCGCGGGCGACAGTATTCCGGGGTCGATCGGGAAAGTCGCTGCGCTGGGGGTGACCCTCACCGACTTCGGCCCATGGTTCGGCCAGTTTCGTGTTCGTTACTTCGGCCCGCGCCCGCTCAATGAAGACGGTTCGCAACAATCGGGGTCGACCACGCTCGCGAACTTGCGGATCGGCGTCAGGCTCATGCCAGCGCTGCGCCTGAGCCTTGACGTGTTCAATCTTTTCAATCGCCAGGCAAGCGACATCGACTACTTCTACACCTCTCGCCTGACGGGCGAACCGCTCGCGGGCGTTGCCGATCGGCATTTTCATCCGGTGGAGTCGCGCACCGTGCGGCTTACCCTGAGCGCATCGTTCTGACCGTTTCGTCGCGAGCGAGCGGCTTACTCCAGTTTTGCACCCGAATCACGCACGGCCCGCTCCAGACCCGAGGCGCCCGCCTTGAGCGCTGCGGCATAGGCCTCGGGTGAGGCATCGGTCGCGACGTCCATGCCCTGGCTGGCGACCCGTTCGCGCACGCCGGGTCGTGACATGCCCTTGACGGTGGCTTCGTGCAGCGCCTTGACCACCGCCGGCGGCGTGCCGGTTGGCAGATAGAGCCCGAAGGAGAAGCTCGAGTCAAAGCCCGACAGCCCGGCTTCGGCGGCGCCCGGAATGCCCGGGATCGCCGGCGAACTGGCGGCAGTGGTGAGCGCCAGGGCGCGCATCCGGCCGGCCTTGATGAAGCTCATGACGGTTGGCGGCGTGGCGAACATGACCTGGGTGTCGCCGGCAATCGTCGAGGTGGCAGCATTCGCGCCGCCCTTGAATTGGACGGTGAGCATCTGCACGCCGGCAATCGCCTCGAACTGGGCAGACGCCAGATGCGGCGTCGACCCGTTGCCCGAAGCGGCGCTGGCGAGTTTGTCGGGATTGGCCTTGGCATAGGCGATAAGCTCGCGCAGGTTTTTGACCGGCAGATCGTTGTTGACGCAGATGATCATCGGACCGGTGGCTAATTGCGTGACCGGGATGAAGTCGCGGTTACCGTCATAGCCGAGCTTGCGATAGAGCGCACTGGTGAGCGCCATCGGGCCGGCACACAGCACGGTATAGCCGTCATGCGGCGCCTTGGAGACGGCTTCGTTGGCGATCGTGCCGCCTGCACCCGGCCGGTTTTCGACGACGATCGTGACACCGAGTTCCTTGCCGATTTCGTCGGCTGCGACCCGTGTGATGAAGTCGCCCGATCCGCCTGGCGGATAGCCGACCACGATTCGGACGGTCTTGGCAGGCCAGCCTGCCGATTGCGCGTGGCTGTTCAGTGCGGTGGTCCCCAGGCCGAGGCTTGCGATGGCCTGCAGGAGAGTGCGCCGACGATTCGATGCCGTCATGGTGTCTCGCTCCGTGTGTGGTGTTGTGTGCTCAGCGGCCCTTGAACTGCGGCACGCGTTTTTCCATGAAGGCGGTTCGGCCCTCGCGGTAGTCCTCGCTGTCGAAGCAGGCCTTGACCATCTGCAGCGCGCGCTCTGACTCCCGATCGACCGGATCCTTCAGTGCTTCGAGGATCGAGAACTTGGCCGCGGCAAGCGTGAGCGGAGCGTTATCGGCAACCATCGCAACATAGTCGGCGACGGCCGCCTCGAAGGTCGCGGTGGTGTGGACTTGCGACACGAAGCCGATCCGCTGCGCTTCGGCTGCGCCAAACTTGCGCGCCGACAAAAAGAGATCGGCGGTATTGGCTGCGCCGATCATGCCAACAAACCGGCGCACCCCCGAGGGGCTGTAGCCCAGGCCCATGCGGCCGGCCGGCATGCGAAAGACCGTGTCGTCAGAGCAGATGCGCACATCGCAGGCGGCGGCCAGCCCGAGCCCCCCGCCGATACAGATGCCGCGAATCGCGGCGACCACCGGCTTGCTGCAGACGGTCGGCGCGTTGTAGCCGGCCGCGACCGCCTGTTCGTACTCGGCCTGGGTGTCGGAACGACTGCGCATCTCGCCGAATTGCGAGATGTCGGCGCCCGAGACAAAGGAGCGCTCGCCCTCGCCGCGCAGCACGATCACCTTCACCGACGGATCGGCATCGGCAGCCTGGATGCCCTGGGCGAGTTGGGCCCACATGTCACGGCTCATCGCATTGAGCTTGGCCGGGTTGGAAAAGAGCAGGGTGGCGACCGCACCGTCGCGTCGGCTGATGATTTCGGGCATGACAGTCCTGAATGAAGAAGGGTTGATCTGTGAGCGTGGAACGAAAAATGAATGAGTCAGCGTGAATGATCCAAGCTTGGTGACTCAGTTAGTGACTTAGTTGGCGACTTAGTTGGCGAATTAGCGGATCACCCCGGATTCGCGCAGTTCGGCGACTTCGGTGGCCGACAGACCGATCTCGCCGAGAATTTCGTCGCTGTGTTCGCCGCGCTCGGGCGTAGCGGTCACGACCGCGCCCGGTGTGCGCGACAACTTGATCGCCTGGTTGAGGATAGTCAGCGTGCCAAGCGTCGGATGCTCGATCGCGACCGCCGCGTTGAGGTGCTTGACCTGAGCATCGGCAAACACCTCGTCCATGGCATGAATCGGGCCGCAGGGCACGCCGGCGGCGTTGAGTGATTCGACCCACTCAAGACTCGGGCGGGTGGCAAGCACCGCGTTGATCTCGTCGGCCAGCGCTGTGCGGTTCAAGGCGCGGCCTTCGGCGCTTGCAAAGCGCGGATCACTCATCAGATCGGGGCGGCCGATCGCATCGCACAGCCGCTTCCAGATGGCGGAGCCGGCTGCGGCCACGTTGATGAAGCCGTCGGCGGTGCGATAGGCCGAGGTGGGCATGCTGGTCGGATGGTCGTTGCCCACCTGCGGCGGCACCTGGCCGTCCATGGTGTAGCGGGCGGCCTGAAAATCGAGGAGCGTGAGCCCCGCCTGCAGCAGGTTGCTCTGCACCCACTGGCCTTCGCCGGTGGTCTCGCGCTCGACGATGGCAGTCATGATGCCAAGCGCCGCCTGCAGTCCGGCAGTGACGTCGGCGACCGCAGCGCCAGCACGCATCGGGCCCTGTCCGGCAAATCCGGTGACCGACATGATGCCGCACAGGCCCTGGGCAATCTGGTCGAATCCCGGGCGGTCGCGATAGGGGCCGTCCTGGCCGAAGCCTGAAATGCTGGCGAGGATGATGCGCGGGTTGATCGCTTTCAGCGAGGCATAGTCGATGCCGAGTCGGTCTTTCACATCGGGCCGGTAGTTCTCGATCACCACGTCCGCAGTCTTGACCAGGCTCAGAAAAACTTTTTTTCCGGCCGGCGACTTCAGGTCGATGGCGATCGAGCGCTTGTTGCGATGCAGGTTCTGGAAGTCGGATCCGTGGCGTGCCCCACCGAGATCCTCATCGCCCGCAGTTTCAACCTTGATGACGTCAGCGCCGAAATCGGCAAAGTGTCGCGCGCAGACCGGGCCGGCGCGCACGCGAGAAAGGTCAAGGACGCGCAGTCGGGACAGCGCCGAGGAAGCCTGGATTCTGGGCATGGTGTGGTCTCCGTGCCCGTGCGTCGAGGGTGACGGCATTCAATCAGAGCGGGCGTATTGCCGAATTATGGCCCATGTGCGCCGGCAGGCCGAGGGAGGACGACGCGATGCGAGCGTCGGCCTCGAATCGCCGCTTGCTTGACCTTGATCAGAAGAACGCCGCGAACCCTGCGTCATCCTCAGGACAAGGGTGCCCTGCCGATCGCCGCTTACCCGTCAATCCGGGATCTTCAATGACCGAGGCTGTGCCGCTGCCGAGTCGATCACGCTGGAAGTTCGCCGCGGCACTGGTGGTGGTGCTGCTGACGGCGGCGGTGTTTGGCTGGCGCTGGTGGAGCGGTGTCGAGGTCAATGCCGAATCGATCGAGCGTCGTGATTTCGTGAAGACCGTGGTGGCAAGCGGTCGTGTCCAGACCCCGCACCGTGTGGATGTTGCCGCACAGATCACCGGTGCGGTGCTCAGGGTGCCGGTCGCCGAGGGCCAGATGGTGCAGGCCGACGATGTGCTCATCGAACTCGACGCCTCCGAGCAGCGCGCGCTGCTGCGTCAGGCCGAGGTCGCGGTGGTGCAGGCCGAAGCCCGACAGCGGCAGCTGGTCGAAGTGCTCCTGCCGATGGCCGAGCAGTCGGTGCGACAGGGGCAGGCCAGCCTGGTCAATTTGCAGTCGATGTTGCGTCGTCAGCAGGAGCTGGCGGCGAAAGGCTTCATCGGCGATGCGGCACTTGATGAGGCCCGCAAGGGTGTTGAGATGGCCGATGCGCAATGGCGCTCGGCGCAGATGCAGCGCGATACCTTGCGACCGGGCGGCAGCGATCGGGCGCTGGTCGTGGCTGCCGTTGCGCAGGCGCGGGCTGCAGCCGACGTGGCGCGCGCGCGCATCGGCTACACCGTCATTCGTGCGCCAGTCGCCGGCACGCTGATCGGGCGAAATGTTGAGGCGGGCGATGTGGTGCAGGCCGGCAAGCTGCTGATGACCCTGTCGCCGGCTGGCCGTACCCAGCTGGTCGCGCAGATCGACGAGAAAAATCTGCGCTTGCTTTCCACCGGGCAGAAAGCGCTCGCCTCGGCCGATGCCTATCCCGCGCAGCGTTTCGAAGCGGTGTTGGCTTACATCAACCCGGGTGTGAATGCGCAGACCGGCGCGGTCGAGGTCAAGCTCGATGTGCCGGCGCCCCCTTCGGTCCTGGCCCAGGACATGACGGTATCGATCGACATCGAAGTGGCCCGGCGCGCAATGGCGCTGGTTGTGCCGGTGAGTGCGCTCGTTGACATGCAGAGCCCGGATGCGCAGACCGGCTCGGTGCTTCGAATCGAGCAGGGCGTGGCCGTGCATCGTCCGGTGCGCCTTGGCCTGCGCAGCGCCGGCTGGGCCGAAGTGCTCGACGGACTGCAGGAGGGCGATCGGGTGGTGCCGGTCGCGGTAATGGTGTCGCCCGGGCAACGGGTGCATGCCCGCACTGCGGCAGCGCCGGCGGGAGCTGCGCCCTCTGCCCCTTCTGCCTCCTCGCGCTGACGGGCGATCGCATATGTTCAGCCGCTGGGCACCTTTCGAATGGATCGTTGCGTTGCGCTTTTTGCGCGAGGGTCGGCTGCAGACCATCTTCATCATCCTGGGTGTGGCGATCGGCGTGGGGGTGATCGTATTCATGTCAGCGCTGCTGGCCGGTTTGCAGACCAACTTCATCTTGCGCGTGCTGTCGGCGCAATCGCACATCCAGCTGCTTCCACCCAGAGAGGTGACCCGACCCCTGCGCGGTGCATCGGACAATGCCTCCCGCCCAGAGGCGACGAGCGTCATCGAGGGGGCGATCGTGCAGCCGCCCCTGCAGCGACTGAAGTCGATCGACCAGTGGCAGGCGATTGCAGTGCAGATCCGCGAGATGCCGGAAGTGCTGGTGGTCTCGCCGATGGCAGGCGGCTCGGCACTGGTGCTGCGCGGCAATGTGAGCCGTTCGGTATCGCTCAGCGGCATCGAGCCCGAGCAGTATTTCCGGATCGTCGATCTGCGCGACAAGATGGTTCGCGGCAGCACACGTCTGAGCGGCAGCGACATTCTGATCGGCATCGAACTGGCCAGCGATCTGGGGCTGGATGCTGGCGACAAGCTGCGCTTGAGTACCGTGACGGGCATCTCGAATCCGCTGACGGTCAGTGGCATCTTCGACCTCGGCAACAAGGGCGTGAATTCGCGCAGCGTGTTCATGGCGCTGCACACCGCCCAGGGCCTGCTCGGACTGCCCGGCGGTGTCACCAGTCTCGATGTCACCGTGCAGGACGTCTATTCGGCCGAACGCGTCGCACAGCGAATCACCACGACCACCGGTGTCGTGGCCGACAGCTGGATCCGCACGAGCGCGCAGTTTTTTGCTGCGATCAGTGCTCAGACCACCGCCAATCGCGCGATCCGGTTTTTCGTCGCGCTCTCGGTGGCCTTCGGCATTGCGAGCGTCCTGGTCGTCGTCGTGGTGCAGAAGTCGCGTGAGATCGGCATTTTGCGGGCCATGGGCATCTCGCAGGGGCAGATCCTGAGGGTGTTCCTGTTGCAGGGCGGCCTGCTCGCCCTGGGTGGTGCGGTGGCCGGGTCGCTGGTGGGTGCCGCCGCATTGGCCTTATGGCAGCGTTATGCGCGCAATGCCGACGGCACAGTGATGTTTCCGCTGGTGTTCGATCCGACACTCTTTGCGCTGGCCCTGCTGGTGGCCACGCTGACCGGCCTGCTCGCGGCGGTGGCGCCTGCCCTGCGTGCCGCTCGCCTTGATCCGGTGGTGGCCATCCGTGGCTGACCCGCGTGATCCGCATCCTGAGTCGGTTGCGGCACCGGCCCGCCCGGCGGTCGTGACCTTGCGCGCTGTGCGCAAAGCCTACAACGCCGGAACCCCGATCGAAACCGAGGTGCTGCACGGCATCGACCTGGATCTTGCGCAGGGCGAGTTCTGTGCGGTGATGGGCCCGTCAGGTTCCGGCAAGAGCACGCTGCTCAATATCATCGGCCTGCTCGATCGCCCGAGCAGTGGAACCGTGACCGTTTGCGGCGAGCAGACCGGCGAGCTTGATGACCGCTCACTGACACGATTGCGCGGCCATTCGATCGGCTTTGTCTTTCAGTATCACCATCTGATCACGGCTTTCAGCGCGCTGGAGAATGTGATGATGCCGATGCTGGGTGCAGCAGGCTTTGCCGATGCGGCGATGCGCGAGCGCGCTGCCATGCTGATCGACAGCGTTGGCCTGCGGGATCGCCAGCACAATGGTGCGGCCAATCTGAGTGGCGGCCAGCAACAGCGGGTGGCGATTGCCCGCGCACTGGCGATGAACCCGGCGCTGCTGCTGGCCGACGAGCCGACCGGCAACCTCGATACGCACAGCGCGGACGAGGTGTTTGCGCTGCTGCGCAAATTCAATGTGGAGCATTCGACCACCGTGCTTTTCGTCACGCACAACCCGACCCTTGCTGCCCGCTGCGACAAGATCATCCAGGTGGTCGACGGCCGGCTCTTGCCCTAAGCACCAGAGGGGCGTGTGCCATGACAAAGGGTTTGACGCGCCGGCGGATCGTTCACCAGTTTGCACGGGGGCTGCCGTGGCTGTTTCAGCTGGCGCTGATTTTTTCCTGACCGTTTGGCAAGCTACCTGGTCCGACGGTTTCATCTGGCATGACCGTCGCGTGTTCATGACGGCTGCCGGAGGCCGGCAAAGTCAATACGATGGGTAGCAGTGATGCGCGCAGCAAAAAAATTGAAATGAAAATAATTTTTTATTCCTGGTTGCTACAGTCGTTGAATGAGCGCTGCGATTGAGCTGGATAAAATCACCGCTTCAGACAACTCTCAAGAGTCCCTGCGATGACAACGTCTCTCACCCGTCGATGCCAGGCCGCAGTGATCGGCTTGTCCTGTCTGGCCGCAATCACCGGATGTGCCACGAACAGGCCAACGGCCTCTGATGCTGTCCGTACACCCGCTGCGTCTGCCACCTACTACTACACCGGCGGCGACATCCTCACGATGGTTGGCGACGCCCCGCGCTATGCCGAGGCGCTGCTGGTCAAAGACGGTCGGATCGCGGCCGTCGGCGCACTGGCGCAAGTCCAGCAGGCGGCCGGTCCGGCTGCGACCCGTATCGACCTTGCAGGCTCGACCCTGATGCCAGGGTTCATCGACGCGCATGGCCACCTGGTGTATGCGACGCACACGATGCTTGACGCCGACCTCGCCGGGGTCAAGGACATCCCCGAACTGCTCGCTCGCATCAAAGCCCATGCGGCCGAAGTGCCCGAGGGCGACCGGATCGTGGGGATGGGCTATCGCGCAGAGCAGTTGGCAGAAAAGCGCCATCCGACTGCCGCCGAACTCGATACCGTCAGCGCGACCCGCCCGATCGGCGTGTCTGACGGGTCCGGCCACCACGGTGTGATGAACACTGCGCTGATCCGAGAGATGAAATTCAGCGCTGACACACCCGATCCCGAGGGCGGTTTTTTTTCGCGTCAACCCGGCTCTCGTGAGCTCAGCGGCCATGCTGCCGAGTCGGCCTGGATGGGCGTGCTGGCGACGCGCGCGCCATTGACTGTGGCGCAGACGCGCAAGGGCGTCGGCCGGGCGGTTGCGCTGTGGACACAGCACGGCATCACCACCGCGAGCGAGATGGGGCTCGGCCTGAGTGGCGATGACATTCCGATCGCGCAGACGATTGTCGACGAGCAGTTACTGCCAATCGATCTGGTGATGTTCGCCAAGGCATCCTCGGCTGATCGGATCATTGATGCGGCCTACCAGATTCAGAAGGGTCGCAACGCGCCGAATACCGACACCGGCAGCGCGATGCTTGCCGCCCGACCCGATCTCGACAAGCGCTACATCAATCGCGTGCGCCTGGCCGGCATCAAGTTCTGGCTCGACGGCAGCATCGACACCATGTTCATGTCGCGGCCCTTCACCACCAACCCGCCGGGGGTGACCACCGCTGACTATCGTGGCCTGAGGGTCGATCCGCAGGAGCAACTCGTCGCCTTTCTGGACAAGTACTGGAAAAGCAACCGACAGATCGCTGCGCATGCCATCGGTGACGAAGCCAATGAACAGTTTCTGTTGGCGCTGGAGGACGTTATTCGCCGTCAGGGCATGAGTGATGGACGTCCTGTCTTCCAGCACGCCCAGTTTTTGCGGCCAGACCAGATCGCCCGCATCAAGGCGGTCAACGGCACGCCCAGCTTTACCGCAGGTGGCCTCTTTCCGATGGGTGACTACATTGCGAGCCTGGTCCCCGATCGGATTGACTGGGTCGGTGCCGCCGGCTCGGTTCAGCGCCAGGGGGTGAACTGGACAGTTAACACCGACTGGCCGGCAGGAGTGAGTCCGAGTTTGTTGTATGCCGCCTGGAACGTTGTCAACCGAACAACCCGCTCCGGCAAACCGTTTGCGCCTCAAGAGCGTGTCTCGGCCTACGACGCGATGCGCAGCCTGACGATCAATGGTGCCTACCAGTACAAGGAAGAAAAAACCAAGGGCACGCTCGAGGTCGGCAAGCTGGCCGATCTGGTGGTGCTCGATCGAAACCCGGTCAAGGTCGACCCGATGGCCATCAAGGACATTCAGGTTGTCCAGACCCTCAAGGAAGGCGTGCTGGTCTACAACCGAAAGCCGGATGCCAGGGCAGCGGCCACGTCGGTCGTCCCGGCCGATCAAATCGACCGGCATCATGTCCATGACCACGCAGGGGTGCCCGAGCGCCCACTGACGGCCGAGCAGAAACAGGTGTTGGCGCGTCTGTTGCGCGCTTCCGAATAAGGCGGGCTGATCCGGTCGGTGCCCGACCGATGTCTTTTACCGGACTTCCAGCCAGATCTCGTTGCGCCGCAAAAATGACGGCATGAAGGGAGGGTCGTAGCGAGCCAGCACTGGCTCTCCCTGCGTCGCAATGCCGGCGGCGCCCAGAAGGGCTCTGAGCTGCGTCAGATGCTCCTCGTAATTGGCCTGCGACCAGCTTCCCGAATAACGAATGACCGCCCAGGTGGTGGCGGGCACTTCGCGCAGGCGCACGCGTTCATCAATTGGCTCGGGGGCCGTCGCAAGCGTGATGTCTTTCGGCAGCACGAACTGCACCAGCGTACCGCCTGCCACCGCCGATTGCGTCACCGGGGCGGTCATCTCGAGGCGAACCGGGGCGGCAGTCTGGATGACCGGCGCGTTCGTTTGGATGACCGGCGCGGTCATGGCCAGTTTCCGCTCCCCCTTGTTCTTGCCGAAGATATAGCCCGCCAGGATCGGGAAAGCCTGGTTGCCTGCGTTCTCAGGGGAGGTGTTCAGCACCACCTCGGCCACCACATACGGGGCATAGCGGCGCAGCTCGATCGGGTCGATTTTCCGGATGACCTGGTATCCCGGCTCTTCAACGGCGTGGCTCATGACTGGCAGGGCTGAGAGCAGCAGTGCGGGAAGGAAGGCATATAGAAAGGTGAGTAGTCTGCGCTGACAAGCTTGCATGAGTGGTTTCCTTGCAGAGATGGCAGCTTACGCAAGGACGGCAGGCCCCTCGCGGCGGAGGGTTTTCATGACGGCGCGGTCTGTACGCCCCGCCGGCCTGGCCTTTGCTGAGATCGTCCGGCTCTTTTATCGGTCACGCCGCCGTTTGAACGCAGGTGCAGCAATCACCCACTACAATAGTCAAAGCAGCGTATCGGCAGGAGGTGCCTCGATGATCCAGATTTCGTATATCAGCCAGGCGGCAGCGCCAATGTCCTCAGAGGACTTGCTCTCACTGCTCATGCAGTGTCGCCGCAACAACATGGCCAGAGACATCACCGGCATGCTGCTTTTTGCCAATGGCACCTTCCTTCAGGTCGTCGAAGGTGACGACCGGGTGGTTGATGATCTGGTGGCGGTGATCGAAAAGGATCCGCGCCACACCTCGGTGCAACTGCTCGGTCGCCGTGCGATCGAGGCGCGCCAATACGCCGACTGGAGCATGGGCTTCGAACGCGTCACCAGCGAGAGCTTCAAGACCATCGAAGGTCTGCGCGATTTCAGCGAGAAGGACTTCAATTTTGCCACCCTGGCATCGAGCCAGGCGATCGTCCAGGGCCTGATGGAGCATTACCGGGTCAGCCACTGGGACCCGCTGGTGCGTGAAATCGATGCCAAGGACAAGGTCATCGAGCATCTTCGGGTGGCGCTGGTGCAATCCCGGGGCCGGGTCGAAGTGGCAAGTCTGGTACTCGAAAGTGTGATCGCGGCGGCCAATGCCGGCGGTGTGAAGCCTGACCTTCTTCGGATGTGCGAATCGGCGCTGGCGCTCTTGCGTCCGAAACCCTGATCTGACCCCGATTTTCCCGATTCTGTCTGCGGTCGTCTGCGGGTTCGATTTGAGCAGTCCGACGACCGATCGGACACGCTCCATACGGTTGATGCTGTGAACTCACGTGCGCTTGTTCTGTTTTCCGGCGGCCAGGACTCGACCACCTGCCTGGCCTGGGCGCTTGAGCGCTATCAGCATGTCGAGACCGTCGCGTTCGCTTATGGTCAGCGCCATGCGGTCGAACTTGATTGCCGACTGAAGGTGCTCGATGAGTTTCGCGCGCAGTTTGGGCGGTGGCGCGGCAAGCTCGGCGATGATCATTTACTCGATCTGTCTTTGCTCGGGCAGATCAGCGATACCGCGCTCACCCAGGACAAGGCGATCGAATTCGAAAAGAACGGCCTGCCCAATACCTTTGTGCCAGGCCGCAACCTGCTCTTTCTGACCTTTGCCGCCACGCTCGCCTACCGGCGCGGGCTGGAGGTTCTGGTGGGTGGCATGTGCGAGACCGACTTCTCGGGCTATCCCGATTGCCGCGACAACACGCTCAAGGCGCTCCAGGTGGCCCTGAGTCTGGGGCTGGCCAGTCCGATGGTGATCGAGACGCCGCTGATGTGGATCGACAAGGCCGCGACCTGGCGCCTGGCCGAGTCGCTGGGCGGCAAGGCGCTGGTGGATCTGATCGTCGAGCAGACCCACACCTGCTATCTCGGTGACCGTTCGGTGCGCCACGCCTGGGGCTACGGTTGCGGCCACTGCCCGGCCTGCGAGCTGCGCGCCCACGGCTTTGCCGCGTTTCGAGCGCAGGCCAACCCGACATGATCGCGACCCCTGCGCCGCCGCTCCTGATGACGGTGGCGACCGGTGGCTTCGAGTCGGCACGCCAGGTCGACCTGCTGCCCGACGGTCACCGCTGCCGCGCTCTGCATGGCCACAGTTTCAAGGCTTCGGCGTTTGCTCAGCTGGCCGCAGGTTGGGCGCCTTATCCGGGCGGCGAGGTGCCGGCCTTGCGGCAACGGATGAGCGAAGCGCTCGAGCCGCTCAATTACGTGCATCTGAATACCGTGATCGATCAGCCGACCGACGAGAACATTGCGCGCTGGATCAGGGCCCGGCTGGCTATGCCGCAGATCGGCCGCATCGCGGTGCAAAGCACCTCGAACCAGGGGGTCGATCTTGATCCTGCCGGCCATGCCCATGTCTGGCGCCGCTACCGGTTTCAGGCGGCGCACCAGTTGCCCAACGTGGCGCCGGGACACAAGTGCGGTCGCATGCATGGTCACGGCTTCGAAGTCATCGTGCATGCCAACCAGGACCTCGGCGCGCGCGCCATCAGTATCGACTATGACCAGCTTGATGCGATCTGGGCGCCGCTGCAGCGCGAGCTCGACTATCGCTGCCTCAATGACATCGAGGGTCTTGGCAATCCGACCAGTGAGCTGATCTCGTCATGGCTGTGGACCCGACTGCGTGCGGTGCTGCCCGAGCTGTCCTGGGTGACGGTGTTCGAGACCGGTTCGTGCGGTGCCAATTTCGACGGCCAACGCTATCGCATCTGGAAGGACTTCACGCTCGACAGTGCCGTGCAGATCAAACGAGCACCGCAAGGCTCGCCCGAGCGAGGCATTCATGGCCACACCTTTACGCTGCGGCTGCACCTGAGTGCACCTGTCGATACTTTGATGGGATGGACGATCGACTTCGGTGACGTCAAGACGCTTTTCGATCCGGTGTTCAGGGCAATCGACCATCGGCCGCTGCATGAACTGGAAGGTCTTGCCGATACCGATACCGCGAGCATCGCCGACTGGATCTATCGCACCACCCGTGCTGTTCTGCCCGAACTGGTGCGGGTTGATCTCTTCGAGACCGAAGGCTGCGGCTCGATCATTGCTCAAGACCTTGAGGGGCCGGCATTGCCGGTGTGAGTTGTGACCTATTCGGTGAAAGAAATTTTTTACACCCTGCAGGGCGAAGGGCTTCACGCCGGTCGACCTGCGGTCTTCTGCCGCTTTGCCGGCTGCAACCTCTGGACCGGGCGCGAGACCGACCGGCCGAGCGCGGTCTGCCAGTTCTGCGATACCGACTTCGTGGGCACCGACGGCACGCTCGGCGGCAAATACCCTGATGCCGAATCGCTTGCCGCGCAGATTGCCGTGCAGTGGCCGGTGGCCTCGATCGCGCATCGATTCGTGGTGCTGACCGGCGGTGAGCCGCTGCTGCAGGTCGATGAGGCCCTGGTCGATGCCCTGCATGCGGCGGGTTTCATGATTGCGGTCGAAACCAACGGGACGCTGAAGGCGCCCGCCGGAATCGACTGGATCTGCATGAGCCCGAAGGCGGGCGCCGCCATCGTGCAGACGCAGGGCCATGAACTGAAGCTGGTGTATCCGCAGCCGGGTCTGATGCCGGAAGCGGTCGAGCATCTGTCATTCGAGCATCGTCTGCTGCAACCGATGGACGGCCCGGATCGCCTGCGCAATACCGAAGCCGCACTGGCCTACTGCCAGGCGAATCCCCAATGGCGTCTGTCGGTGCAGATGCACAAGATCATCGGGATTCGCTAGGCGGCTTGTCGGTTCAGGGCTTGCGTCGACTCAGTCCGCGCCCGCCGATGAATATCAGGCTCAGACCAATCAGACCGAGCGTGGCCGGCTCGGGCACATTGACCTCACTGCGCAGCTTGACCTGGGCCTGCAGGGTGGCGTCGTTGATGAAATCTTCTTTGGTGAAAAATTCATTGACCGCCGGATTGCTTCCGAGTTTAAAGCCGAGCACATCGATGGTGTAGATGTCGGAGCCGACCGTGAATGTCTGCGACAGGGTGTTGTAGGCGGTCGTGACCCGGTCGGCACAACCGTTGATATTGACACCCTGGTAGTTGTTGCCACCGTATTGGCAGGGGTTCGCGCCATTAGGCGTCTCGTCGTGAAAGAAGTTGAAGACGAATTGCAGATTGCCCTGGCTGATGCTGTCGATCGCGACATTCGTATTGACGGTCAGTCTGATCGAGTCGATCGAGTCGCCGCTAATCGGATTGTTCACGTGCGTGAAGGTTCCGAGATCGAAAATTGAGGAAGGTGACGGTGGGACGGTGACACTGGTGGTGCCTGGGGCGGCAAGAAAGTCGTAGCCGCTGTCGTTGGCGAATGACGTCCCGCCCCATCGAACCTGGGCAAGAGATCCTGTGCCCGAATTGACATCAATGCTCGAAGACGGGCTGGCGTTGCTCCAGGTGCCAGCAATGCTGCTGAAGGAGACGACGCCTGCGTCGGCCGGTGCGGTGGTCAGGCACATTGCCGCGATCGAGGCACCCAATACAGTTGCTTTCAAGCTCATCGTGCACTCCCGATTTGAGGGGTTGATTGAATGGAGAGCCGGTTCAGTTCGAGGTTCAGGCGAGGCAGGGCGGCATCGTGAAAAAATCAGCCGCGAGGTCGGTCTGCGCCAAGGCACAGTCTGAAAGCTCAGCCCTGTCGGCGCAGCGGCCGGACAGGCCGCGCTTGAGTCGGAGCCTTGGCCCTGTCCGTGTGGGCGGTGCATGTGCTCAGCTTGCTATCCGTGATGCAGGCGACTGAGCTGATCTACTTCATCATCGAGGGAGACCCGTTGCGAAATCAGCATCGGCATTCAGCATCGTCAGGGTCGTTTGGGCCATGCAGTTTTCGGCGCAAGGCATCCGCAGCGCGTGGCGCGACGAAGTCGTGTTTCGTCAGGAGTTCGTGCTTACCCTGCTGCTGGGGGGCGCCTGGGTGGCCCTGGTCGGGCCGGCGCTGTGGCTGCGGCTGTTGAGCTGAGCTGTGTCAGGCCTGCTGCCTGCTGCCCGTTCCTGTGGCACGCGGTTTGAAGATCGCGTAGTTGCCATTGGCCTGGGCGACCAGTGTGTCGCCCACATAGACCCGCGATTCGAGATTGGCCACGGTTCGACCCCGATTCAGGACCTCACTGGTGCAGTGAAGCGGCCCGGTCGTGACTGGCTTGAAGTAGTTGATCTTGATCTCGATGGTGGCGCAGATCTCGCCGTCGGACAGCGACGGGTAGAGGGCCATCCCCATGCCGGTGTCGGCCAGAGCATAGATCACTGCGCCATGCACCACCCGGTGCGGGTTCAGGTGCTTGTCTTCGACGGTGAGCGAGCATCGGCTGTGGCCTTCCTGCTGTTCGCCGACGGAAAGGCCGATCAGGTCTGCAAAGGGATGCGAGCTCATCGGCCTGGCGTCACTCATTTGTGGCTGTCGTGGGAATGAACCACTCCGGCCATCCCGAGCGCTCGGCTGGCGACCAGAAAACAGGCGCCGGAATCAGCACAGCTTTGGGTGCTGGTGGCCTTCTTTGCTGCGGTTTCCCGCCGATAAACCGTCTTGCCTTCCTTGATGGTTTCCATCACTTTGATGTCGGCAATCGTCAGGGGGTCGCCGACGAGCGGATTGCGATCGAGCACCACGAAATCCGCGAGTTTGCCGACTTCGAGAGAGCCCTTCGTTTTCTCTTCAAAGTGCTGATAGGCCGACCACAGGGTATGCGATTTGATGGCGGTCAGCGGGCTGACGCGTTGCTCGGGGCCAAGGACCTTGCCGGTGCGTGTGACGCGATTGACGGTCGACGAGATGACGCGCATCGGATCGGGCATCGCAACCGGAGCATCGTGATGCGAGGTGAAGATCATGCCCCGCTCGAGCGCCCAGCCGGTCGGCGAAATGTTGGCAGCACGTTCCGGACCCAATACCGAGTCGCGATGCCAGTCGCCCCAGTAAAAGGTGTGCATTGCGAAGAAGGACGGAATGATGCCGAGTTCCTTGAAGGTCTCGACCTGATCCAGGCGTGTGGTCTGGCCGTGGATGGCGACCGTGCGCCGGTCGGCCATCCCGTATTTCTTTTCGGCGAGCCTGACCGCTGCGATGAACTGGTCGATGGCCGCATCGCCGTTGACATGCACAAGAAGCTGCCAGCCATTCTTGAACGCCGTGTCGACATAGCCATTGACCTGGTCGTCCTTGAACTGGGCATAGCCGCGATAGTCGGCCGGCTGGCCTTCAGGCACCTTGAAATAGGGCTTGGTCAGCCAGGCGGTCTTGCCCTGCGGTGAGCCGTCGAGCGTCAGTTTCGCGCCGCCGATGCGAAAGTGTCCGGTGTATTGCCGGGAAAGAAGCGGCGCCCGGATGATCTCGGGGTCGGCCGCCATGTCGGGATAGGCCACCACGTCGATATCGAGCCCGCCTGCCTTGGCGAGTGCGGCCATCGTCATCACCGAGCCCGGTGTTGCTCGGCCTTCCTGGCCGGTGGTGTAGCCATAGCGCTTGTAAAGGTCTGCGCCGGCTTTGAAGATGGCACGATTGGCGTCGGGGCTCAGTTTGCTGATCAGCGACAGCAGCGGTCCGAAGAACGCGGCCTCTTCGAGCACACCATTGGGCTCCTGGCTGCCTGCCTTGCGGCGGATCAATCCGCCTTGAGGGTCTTTGGTGGCGGCGGTAATGCCGACCAGTTCGAGTGCCTTGCTGTTCATCACACCCAGATGGCCGGACTGATGAACGATGACCACCGGCAGGTCGGTGGAGACCTTGTCGAGGTCTTCGCGCGTGGGATGACGACGCTCGGCAAGCTGTGCATCGTCATAGCCGAAACCCACAAACCATCGGTATTTGGCGATCAATTGGGCGTTCTGCTGGCTCCATGATTTCAGCGCCGATTGCAGCGCGGCGATCGTGTTGACCTCGCCGTCAGGCGCCGGCAGCAGGTTGGCAGAAATCGCCTGGATGCCCGTGCTGTAGACATGGCCGTGCGGATCGATGAAACCCGGCAGCAGCGCCTTGCCGCCAAGGTCGACAACCCGGGTATTTGCACCCTTGAGCTTCATCACCTCGTCGCGATAGCCGACCGCGATGATTCGCCCGCTGCGTATCGCGATCGCCTCGGCCTGCGGCTGGAGCTCGTTGACGGTGACGATCGGGCCGCCGAGGTAGATCGCCTCGGCGGTTTGCGGCGGCGCTGCCATCGCGGCTTGCGGCAGGATGGCGGGCAGGCCCGCAGCCATAACGACAGCCATGCTGAAAGACCTGCCAAGTGACCACTTGAGCAGCGACGCTTTCATCGTTCAAGCTCCAAGATTGAGACCTTTTGAGGCCTCGGTCATCCAGTTGATGTCCGAACTCAGCAGCTTGCGGAATTCGTCGGGTGACTTGCTGACCAGAGGCATGCCGCCGGTGGCAGCAAGCCGCTCCAGGACCGGCGGGGTCACTGCGGCTTCGGTGATTTCGCGAAACAGGCGCTGCACGATCTCGGGTGGCGTGCCGGCCTTGACCACATAGCCGCCCCAATAGGCCAACGGCGGTACGTTGACGCCTGCCTCGGAAAGCGTGGGCACATCGGGGAAGTCCTGCCAGCGTGAAGGCTCAAGAACAGCCAGTACGCGAACCTGCCCTTTGGGTGCGTACATCTTGGCGAACAGGCCAGCGGTGAGCACGCAGTCGATCTCGCCGCCGAGCAGCGCCTGCATCGAGTCGGGTCCGCCCTTGTAGGCGACCGGATTGCCCTTGAAGCCGGCTGCGGTTTCCATCTGCCGCCATTTCAGATGCTCGACGCCGCCCGCACCCAGGGTGCCGAAGTTCAGCTTGCCGGGATTGGCACGCGCCCAGGCGAACAGCTCTCTGGCGCTCTTGTGCTGCGAGTCATTGCGCACCAGCAGGACGATCGGCGTGGAGGCAACCTGCGCCACCGGAATGGTCTGCTTTTCGAGATCGAAGAGCTTGAGCGTGGCGTTGACCGAGGCGTAGCCGTTGTAGATGTAGAGAAGGGTCTGGCCATCGGCCGGGGCATTGAGCAGCGCCTGCACCGAGATCACGAATTGCCCGCCAGGCTTGTTTTCGATGATGACCGGCTGCTTGAGGGTCTTTTCCATTTGCGTGCCGATGGTGCGGGCGATGATGTCGGCGGCACCTCCCGGCGGCAGTCCGACGATGACCTTGACAGGCCCGCGCGGGAAGTCGGACTGCGCCCGTGCCGGCAGGGCCAGCGCTGCGGTGGCGGCTGATGCGGTCTTGATGAAGGTGCGGCGACTGCGTGGACTGTGATCAGGGATCATCTCGGTGTCTCCATGAGGAAAAAGAAAAAGACCCGGCGTCTTGCGAGGCCGGGTCTTTGTAGGTTTGGTAGGCCGTGCGGGATTCGAACCTGCGACCAACGGATTAAAAGTCCGCTGCTCTACCAGCTGAGCTAACGACCCGGAGAAACTGTTTTAGTTATTCGGAAAAGCCCTCAAGTATAGTTTTTGGCGAGGCTGTGGTCAAACGACTGTCACGACATTCGCTCGATTCGCCATGACTGATAACGCAGACCGGCCATGCCGCCCGCAAGAATGGCCGACAGCGAGATCATCGATCCGAGGGCCAGAGTCGACATTCCGCTGATGCCCTGGCCCACGGTGCATCCCAGTGCGGTAATGCCGCCTGCGCCCATCAGTGCGCCGCCCACCAGATGATTGGCCGTGTCTTCGGCGCCCCGAAAGCCCTCCCATCGGAAGCTGCGTGTCAGCAGGGCATGTGCGGTTGATCCGGCCAGCAAGCCAAGGACGCTGGCGATGCCCAGACTCACCGACTTGCTGCGATCGCTCCAGAACATCAGCAACTCCAGGCCATAGGCAAAGGGTGCGACGAAACTGAGCGACTCCATCTTGCCGCTGCTGGTGGCAACGAAACGCTCTTCAAGCGTTTGCGGATCTTCGGCGACAAAGCCGACCTGACCCGACAGGTACCAGACCGCCACAATCGCAGCGCCCACTGTCAGCACGCCGAGCAGATTGCGCGGGCTTCGCGCCTCCTTCGAGGCAAGGCAGACCATGACAAGCAGCCCGCCGAGCCCCAGTCCCAGCGTCAGATGCATCATTTGGCGCAGACCGGCATCGGTGCCGGCGAGCAGTCTGGGGAGGTCCTGGCCGGTGCTCAGCTCAATGGCCACGCGGTCGACGGTAGCGACTCGCACCACGCCGATCAGACCCTTGAGCGTCATGTAGGCAACCAGGCCCATCACGATGAACACCACCAGCGACTTCAGATTGCCGGTGCCCGCGCGCAGCACGGTTTTGGCGCCGCAGCCCGAGGCCAGCACCATGCCGAAGCCAAACAGCAGTCCACCCACCAGATGCGACAGCCACATCAGACGGGGCGCGGTGTAGATCGATTTGCCGGGATCGATCAGGCCGCCGGCTGCCATCAGCTGGGTGCCGATGATGGCAACGCCGATCGCGGCGAACCACATCCGCATGCGGGTCCAGTCGCCCATGCTGAAGATGTCGGAGAGCGCGCCCATCGTGCAGAAATCACTGCGGCTCATCGCAAGGCCCGCCACAACGCTGATGGCAAACGTCCACCAGACGACGGTTTGGGCGAGCAGTGCGGTATTGATCTCGGTCATCGCGGGCAGTAACGGTTGCTCAGCGTTTGGGCGGTGCACTCAGCGCAGCCAGGCGGTCGCGGGCAGTCGGAGCAGCGGTGCTGTCGGGAAACTTCTGCACGATGAGCCGGAAGGTGTCACCCGCCGCTTTGCGATCGCCGCTGTCGGTCAGGGCATTGCCGAGTGTCAGCAGTGCATCGGGTGTGCGGGGATGCTCGGGATAGCGCTGCACGAAGGCCTGCAGGCTTGCGATGGCAGCCTTGTTGTCTTTTTGGGCGTATTGGCTGCTGCCGATCCAGTACTGCACCGCGGCAGAATAGGCGCTTTGCGGATAAGCGCTCTGGAACTGCTGGAAGGCCGCCTGCGCGCCTTTGAAGTCGCCATTGCGCAGCTGCGCGAGCGCCGCTTCATAAGCGCGTCGCTCGGCGGGGTCGACCATGATCTGCTTGCCGTCGAGGCTCAGTGCGGTGGGCTCCAAGCGCTTCAGACGGGTGTCCAGATCCTGGCCTGCATCGCGCTGGCGCTTGTCGGCCTGTGCGAGATCATTGGCTTGCACTTCTAGGGCGCCACGAAGGGCGGCGATTTCCTGGCGCATCGATGCGATCTGGTTCTGCAGGTCGAGCTGGCCGCGGCTGCCTTGCTCCATTCGCTCGAGCCGAGTTTGCATATCGTCGAGTCGGCGGGTGAGGTCGCGCTGCATCAGATCGAGCTTGCCGCGCAGATCGAGAATCGCGCGTCGCGCCTCATCGTCGGAAAAGAGCTGCGCCTGCGCCGGCTGAACCATCGCCACAAGCAGGGCCGCCGCCAGCCCGATGGCACTGGCAAGCCGGCGGGCATCGCCAGCCGATGGCCGCATCACCAGCGCTGTCGGCATGGCGATCACTGATAGACCAGATCGGCGCGACGGTTCTCGGCGAGCGCCGCGTCGTCATTGGCGCCGCTGCGGGCCTTTTCCTCGCCCAGGCTGACGGCTTCGAGCTGGGATTCGGACACACCCAGGGCGACCAGCGCACGGCGAACCGCCTCGGCCCGCTTCTGGCCGAGCGCGAGGTTGTACTCGCGGCTGCCGCGCTCGTCGGTATTACCCTGGATCACGGCTTTTTTGGCACGGTTGCCGGTCAGGTATTTCGCATGGGCCTCGAGGGTCGAGCGGTACTCATCCTTGATGGCAAAGCTGTCGAAGTCAAAATAGATGCTGCGCTTGGACAGTGGACTGTTCGGGTCCTGCAGCGGGTCCTTGGTGTCGATCGTGACCGGCGTCACCGGACGCGAACCGCCGGCAGGATTGGTCGCTGCACTCCCCGCGCCTGCGCCTGCGCCCGCGGCGGCACTGCCGTCGGCAGGCATGTTGGAGCGGTCTTCGACGGGCGCCGGATCATCGAGTTTGACCGATGAACTGCAGGCTGCGATCGATAATGCAGCTACTGCCGCAGCGATCCGATAAATCAAACGTTTGTTCATGTTAATGCTCCGTTGAGCGCCGGCACCTGGCCAGCACAGTGTGAATCACTTGGCGAATGGGCCCCATGCCGGCTCTCGGATATCGCCGCGGTTCGAACTCAATCGCTGCTTGATGCGGCCATCGACCGAAACCGCCATCAGGTTTTCGCGGCCGCCCGAACGCGTGGCGTACATGATCCAGCGGCCATTGGGCGCAAAGCTTGGCGACTCTTCCTGTCCGCCATCGGTCAGCACGGTTTCGTTGCCACCGGCCAGGTCCTTGAGGGCAACGAAATAGCGGCCTTCTCGCCGCGTGATGAAGGCGAGCTGACGGCCATCGGGGCTGATTCGGGGGCTGACGTTGTAGGGGGCGCCGAAGGTCTGTCGGGTCGCTTCGCCGCCGCTGACCGGCATGCGGTAGATTTGCGGGGAGCCGCCGCGATCGGAGGTGAAATAGATGAACTTGCCATCGGCCGAGAAGGCCGGCTCGGTGTCGATGGCACTCGAGCTGGTCAGGCGCCGCGGCGTGCCGGCTTCGGCGGCGCTGATGAGGTAGATCTGCGACATGCCGTCGAGCGTGAGGGCCACGGCCAGCGATCGGCCGTCAGGAGACCATGCCGGCGCACTGTTGCTGCCTTTGAAGTTGGCAACCGGCACGCGCTGGCCAGTGGCCAGGGTGTGGACATAGACCACCGGCTTTTTGGCCTCGAACGAAACATAGGCCAGTCGGGTGCCATCGGGTGACCACGACGGCGAGATGATCGGCTCGGGCGAGTTGAGCGGCGACTGGACGTTCTCGCCGTCCCAGTCGGCAATGTTGAGCCGAAATCGTCCGGCCTGACGCGTGATGAAGGCGATGCGGGTGGAAAAGACGCCTCGCTCGCCGGTGAGCTTCTGATAGATCGCATCGGCAATGCGATGGCCGGCAAGGCGCAGGTCGGCCTCGGGGGTGATCAGCGATTCACCGATCAGGGTCGACTGCTTGGCGACGTCGTAGAGCCGATAACGGACGTCGTAGCGGCCGTCGCTCAGTTTGGTCAGGGAGCCGCCGACGAAGGCTTCTGCGCCGCTGTTGCGCAGGCTCTGGTAATCGGGTGGCGCCGATTCGCTGACCATCTTTTGCGGGTCGATCACCCGGAAGGCGCCGCTGCTGCCGAGGTCGCTGCGGATCACGCCCGCGATTTCCTGCGCCACGCGACTGTCGGTGGCGAAATCGGCAATCGAGATCGGCAACTGGGTGGCGCCGACTCCGGAGACATCGATGCGCATCTGCGCGGCGCACGGAACGCCCAGCAGCATCAGAATCAGGATCGGAAGCGTCGAGAGTGCGGTGATGAGGGCTTTCATGAGGCTTGGATTATATCGGGCGCACGATCGCAGGCCGTCGCAGGCCGTTCAGGCGATCGCCTATCAGCGTTCATCGCGAGGCCCGCGGGTGATTTCGATCTCGGGCTGGCAGGCGCTGCCGCTTGGTCTGGGGAAAGGATCGGTGCGTTCGATGCCGCGTTCGGCGGCCTGATCCCAGGCGGGCAGGCCGCTCGACTTGCGCAGTTTCACCGAGATGAGGGTGCAATCGGGGCGCAATTGCACCAGAAAGATCGCGCGCGGATTGCCTTCGAGGTCGCGCGACGCCTGGAAGGTGGTGTTGCCGCGAATCGCGGTGGCCACTCGGCCGGCATAGCCGGCATCGAGCTGTCCGCCTGCTGCGCCTTTTGCCGCAGCGTCGCTCGGTATCCCTGCATTGCCAGCCTGGCTTTGCAGTCGACGGATGTCTTCGGCTCGGCGCGCCTCGCTGGCCTGCGCGTCGCGCCGCGCCTGTTCTTCCTGGCGCCGGCGCTCTTCGGCACGCTTTTCATCGGCCTCGCGTCGGGCCTGCTCTTCCTGGCGTTTCTTTGCCCGAGCCGTTTCAGCCGCCTCCTTGCGGGCGGCTTCTTTCCGGTCGGCTTCCTTGCGTTCAGTTTCCTTTCGCGCGAGTTCCTTTCGTTCGGCTTCTTTGCGTGCAGCCTCCTTGCGCTCGGCCTCCTTGCGCTTGACCTGTTCGGTGTTGATCTCGGCAGGCTTGGTGGGCGCAGGTACAGGGGCGGGCGCAGGCTTTGGCGCGGCCACTGGTGGCTCGGGTGTCGGCTCGGGTTCCGGTTCAGGCTTTGGCTCGGGCTTTGGCTCGGGCTCAGGAGCGGGAGGCGGCGCCACCGGTTTGGGCCCGGCCGACGAGGGCGGCACCCACAGCTCGGCCTGTACCGGCTCGTCGCGGCGGTTCTGCCATTTCAGTCCGACAAAAAGCATGGCAAAGAGCAGCAGATGAACAGCCAGAGCAAAGGCGATCGCACGGACCAGGCCCCGCCCGCCCGCAGGCGGCCTGGCTCGCCCGCCGGCGGTCAGTGTGGGGTTCACTTGCCCTGACCCTTGACCATCAGCCCCACCCGACCGGTTCCGGCCGCCTTGACATCGTTCATCACCTCGACCACCTCGCCATAGGGCACCTTGGTGTCGGCTGCGATCAGCACGGCCAGGGTCGAGGGTTCGCCCAGACTGCGCAAGGTCGGTGCGATATCGCGCCGGCCGATCGGCCGGTCGAACTGTTTGGGCATATTGCGGGTGATCAGCCGGATCTCGCCACCGGGCGCAAGGCGGATCTCGACCAGCGCATCGGGCGGCGCCGAACTCTGTCCGGCCGCCGGCAGTTCGATCTGGCCGGGCGGCGCAAGCGGTGCGGTGACCATGAAGATCACCAGGAGCACCATCATCACGTCGATGTAGGGAACGACGTTGATGTCGGCAACCAGACGGCGTTTGCCGCTGCGACGCATGGAGGAGACGGTGGACATCGTGTGACCCCGGCGCTGATTCAGCGCGCCTGGCGCTGAAGGATGTTCGAGAATTCTTCTACGAAGGTATCGAAGCGATTCGACATCCGCTCGATGTCATAGGCAAAGCGGTTGTAGGCCACTACCGCCGGGATCGCGGCAAAAAGACCGATTGCGGTGGCGACCAGCGCTTCGGCGATGCCGGGGGCCACTGCAGCAAGCGTTGCCTGCTTGACGTTGGCCAGTCCGCGAAACGAATTCATGATGCCCCAGACCGTACCGAACAGGCCGATGTAGGGGCTGACCGAGCCGACCGATGCCAGAAACGCCAGATTCGATTCGAGTGCGTCCATTTCGCGCTGGTAGGCCGCGCGCATGGCGCGTCGTGCACCTTCGAGCATCGCACCAGTGTCGACCGGTTTTTGCTGGCGATTTTTGAGGAATTCACGCATGCCGGCCTCGAAGATGCGAGCGAGCGGTCCATGGTCGCCGGTTTGTTCGGCGGCTTTGGCATAGAGCGCATTGAGGTCGCCGCCACGCCAGAATTCGGCCTCGAAGCGGTCGGTGGCGGAACGAGCCGCGCGGATCTGAAAGTACTTGCGAAAGATCACCGTCCAGGAGGCGATCGAGATGGTCAGCAGGCCCGCCATGACCGCCTGCACCAGCAGACTGGCGTTGGCGACCAGCGAAAGAATCGACATGTCGTGGTTCATGGTGGGGCGGTCTGCAGTAAGAGATGTCGTGTCTGGGGTGCTGGATCAGGCGGCAGGCCGCGGCAGCATTGACCAGGCTGCGGCAAAAATGAAGGCAGCGCCCATGATGGCTGCCGCAATGCGCCACAGCGCCTGGTGGCGATATTCATCACCGTCGAATTTTTCGGCGAGGATCATGCCCATTGCAAAACCGCCGGCAAGGCCCCCGATATGCGCCGAGTTGTCGATGAAGCTCGCGACAAATCCCATGAAGAGCGAGTAAGCCACGAACATGAGCATCGATGAGCGCATCGAGGTCACCAGCCCTGTGGGCAGCTTGTGGGCCTTGGTGAAAACCGCGGCCAGCAGACTGCCGACCACCCCGAAGCTCGCCCACGAAGCGCCCACCGAAACCGAATGGCTGGCCGCAAAAAACAGGCTGGCCATCGAGCCCGACAGACCCGAGACGAAAAAGATCAGCAGCAGTTGGAAGTTGCCGTAAAAGCGCTCGGCGAGTCGTCCGGTATCCCAGAGCGCCCACATGTTGAAGGCCAGATGGATGATGCCGCCATGCAG